>DASWSY010000546.1:0-3526 GCA_036402415.1 Rhizobacter sp.
GGGGAAGTTGGCCGGCAGCTTGGAATCTTTCGGGTAGCCGGCGGCATCAAGGTAGGAAGCCCATTCCTCGCGCTGCCAGCCGCGCACCGTCTGTGCGCCTACCGTGAGCGCCGGCAGGGTGCTGCTGCCGGTCAGGCGCTGAAGGGCCTGGGCGTCTTCCGGCGTGGTGACGAGTTTTTCGGAGGCGGGAATACCGCGCGAGCGCAGGAACTGGCGGCCTTCGTCGCAGGGCTGGCAATCGGGTGCGACGTAGAGCACCACGGGGAACCGGAGTGCGATCTGGCGCAGCTCGAACGGCAGGGACGCATCGTTGCCCGCCCCTCCGCGCGCGTTGACGGGTTGCACCCTCTTGTCGGTGCTGACGTCGGGCCGGTCGGTGTAGGTGACCTTGCCGTCGGGACCGACCACCTTGTAGAGCCCGAATGCCGGCGCTGCCGACAGCAGCGAGGCGGCGGCCACCGAGGCCGCCAGGGTGTGGATCGCGCGAAGGCGTGGGTTCATGTCGTCAGGTCTCCGGTGCACGGGCGAAGTGCTGAAATTCTAGGCATCAGGCCATGCCTTGGTGGCGCAAAAGTGCGTCAATTCGTGGCTCGCGGCCGCGGAAGGCCTTGAAGCTTTCCATCGCCGGGCGGCTGCCGCCGGCTTCGAGGATGGCTTCGCGGTAGCGGCGGCCTGTGTCGGGGTCGAGCGCGCTGGTCTCCTCGAAGGCGCTCCAGGCGTCGGCGCTCAGCACCTCGGCCCACTTGTAGCTGTAGTAGCCGGCCGCGTAGCCGCCCGCGAAGATGTGCGAGAACGAATGCTGGAAGCGGTTGAAGGCCGGCGGGATCATGACCGAGACCTCGCGCCGCACCGCGTCGACGAGCTTCTGGATGTCGGCCTCGGCACCGGGCTCGCTGTGCAGGCGCATGTCGAAGAGCGCGAATTCGATCTGCCTGAGCGTCTGCAGGCCGCTCTGGAAGTTCTTGGCCGCGAGCATCTTGTCGTAGAGCGCGCGCGGCAGCGGCTCGCCGGTGTCGACGTGCGCGGTGAGGTGCTTGAGCACCTCCCATTCCCAGCAGAAGTTCTCCATGAACTGGCTGGGCAGCTCGACCGCGTCCCACTCCACGCCGGAGATGCCGGCCACGCCGATGTCGTTCACCTGCGTGAGCATGTGGTGCAGCCCGTGGCCGAACTCGTGGAAGAGCGTCGTCACCTCGTCGTGCGTGAGCAGCGCCGGCTTGCCGTCGGCGGGCGGGGTGAAGTTGCACACCAGGTGCGCGACCGGCGTTTGCGTGTGGCCCTCGGGTCGCGCCCAGCGGCCGCGCACGTCGTCCATCCAGGCGCCGGGGCGCTTGCCGGTGCGCGCATACGGGTCGAGGTAGAACTGGCCGACGAGCTGCGAGCCGCGTTCGATGCGGAAGAAGCGCACGCTTGGATGCCACACCTCGGCTTCGTCGGGGCGGATGCTCACCTCGAAGAGCGTCTCGATGATGCGGAAGAGGCCGCTCAGCACCTTGGGCTCGGTGAAGTACTGCTTCACCTCCTGGTCGCTGAAGGCGTAGCGGGCTTCCTTGAGCTTTTCGCTGGCGTAGGGCACGTCCCAGGACTGCAGGTCGGCCAGCCCGAGCTCGGTGCGGGCGAACTCGCGCAGCTCGGCCAGGTCGCGCTCGGCGTACGGGCGGGCGCGCCGGGCGAGGTCGCGCAGGAAGTCGAGCACCTGCTGCGGCGAATCGGCCATCTTGGGCACGAGCGAGACCTCGGCGAAGTTCCGGTAGCCCAGCAGTCGCGCTTCTTCCTGGCGCAGCGCGAGCAGCTCTTTCATGATGGCGCTGTTGTCGTGCTCGGGCTTGCCGAGGTCACTGGCCCGGGTGGCGTACGCGGTGTAGAGCTCCTGGCGCAGGGCCCGGTCCTCGCCGTACTGCATCACCGGGAAGTAGCTCGGGAAGTGCAGCGTGAGCTTGTGGCCGGGTTGGCCCTCGGCCTGCGCGGCAGCACGCGAGGCGGCCTTCACGTCCTCGGGCACGCCGGCGAGGCGCGCTTCGTCGACGTAGAGCGCGAAGCCGTCGGTCGCGTCCATCACGTGCTCGGAGTAGGCGGTGGTCAGGGCCGCGTGCCGTTCCTGGATCTGGGCATAGCGCTCGCGTGCGGCACCTTGCAGCTCGGCGCCCGACAGCACGAAATCACGCATCGCATTCGACAGCGCCTTCCTGCGTGCCGGGTTCAGCTTCGTCGCCGCAGGGCTGGCGGCGATGGCCTTGTACTTGGCGTACAGCCGCTCGTCGGCGCCGAGCCGGGTGTGGAACTCGGTGATCTTGGGAATGTTCTCGTTGTAGACGGCCCGCAGCTCGGGGTTGTCGGCCACGTGGTTCAGGTGGGCCACGGCCCCCCAGGCGCTGTGCAGGCGCTCGGTGGCCACGTCGAGCACGGCCGACAGGGCGTCGTAGTCGGCCGGCACCTCGTCACCCGTCGCCCGTGCCAGCGCGGCATCGGCGTCGGCCAGCAACTGCGAGATGGCCGGCGTCACGTGCTCGGGCTTGATCTGCGCGAAGCGGGGAAGGCCGGTGGTGTCGAGGAGGGGATTGCTCATGGACGTCTTGACTCAGTTGGACGCGGCGCGTTCCGCGGCTTCGATGGTATTCACGAGGAGCATCGCGCGGGTCATCGGGCCCACGCCGCCCGGCACCGGGGTGATCCACCCGGCAACCTTGGAGACGCCCTCGAAATCCACATCGCCACAGAGCTTGCCTTCGTCGTTGCGGTTCATGCCGACGTCGATGATGACGGCACCCGGCTTGACCATGTCGGCCGTGACGGTGTTGCGCCGGCCCACCGCCGCCACGACCACGTCGGCCTGGCGGGTGTGGGCGCCGAGGTCGGCCGTGGCACTGTGGCAGATGGTGACGGTGGCGTTGGCTTGCAAGAGCAACTGCGCCATCGGCTTGCCCACCGTGTTGCTGCGGCCGATGACGACGGCATGCTTGCCGCGCAGGTCGAGGCCGGTGGTCTCGATCAGCTTCATGCAGCCATAGGGCGTGCACGACTTGAAGCCGGGCAGGCCGCTCGCCAACGCGCCGGCGCTCTGGATGGAGAAACCGTCCACGTCCTTGTGCGGCGCGATGGCGGCGATGACCTTCTGCGGGTCGATGTGCCTGGGCACGGGCATCTGCACCAGGATGCCGTGGATCTTCGGATCGGCATTGAGTTCGGCGATGCGCTTCAGGAGCGCGGCTTCGGACATGTCGGCGGGGTAGCGGTCGAGCAGCGAGAACACGCCGCTGCCTTCGCAATCCTTCACCTTGTGGCTGACGTAGACCTGGCTGGCCGGGTCGTCGCCGACCAGCACCACGGCGAGGCCGGGCTGGTGGCCGCGGGCGGTGAGTGCGGCAGCGCGCTCGGCCACTTCGCCACGGATCTTCTTGGCGAGAGCGTTGCCGTCGATGAGTTGTGCAGTCATGGGAGTCCTCGATCTCGGAGTTGAAACTAAAAAGGGCCGCTGAGACAGCGGCCCTTTGTGATGTGTTGCGCGTTATGCCTTGGTCTGCTGCGC
>DASWSY010000547.1:0-6810 GCA_036402415.1 Rhizobacter sp.
GCATCGCCCTGTCGGCCAATGCCATGACGGAAGACATCGAGCGCGCCACCGCGGCGGGCTTCGCCGACTACTGGACGAAGCCGATCCACATGCCGAGCTTCCTGGCAGCGCTGGACCGCCTGTTCCCGGCCTGAGCGGAACCCCAGCGAGGTCAGGCACGCCGTTTGCCGCTGGGCAGGACGATCCACGAGCGAGACCATGTCCTGACCACGACCCACCCCCAGCAGCCCTCACCTGCCGCCACCGGCCGCGGCCCTTCCAACATGCAAAAAAACCGTGACTCCGACCTCCAGCGCTCCCCCACCGGGATCGAGGGCCTCGACCAAGTCCTCCATGGCGGCTTGCTCGAAGGGCGCATCTACCTCATCGACGGCCACCCCGGTGCCGGCAAGACCACCCTCGCCCTGCAATACCTGCTGGAAGGCGTGCGCGCGGGGGAGCCCTGCCTCTACGTCACGCTGTCGGAAACGCGCGAAGAGCTGATCGCCAACGCCCGCTCGCACGGCTGGTCGCTCGACGGCATCGAGATCTTCGAGCTGATCTCCGACGAGCTGCAGGTCGACGGCGAAAGCGACCTCACGATGTACCACCCCTCGGAGGTGGAGCTGAGCGTCACCACGCGGCGCGCCCTCGACAAGGTCAAGGCGCTGCAGCCGCGCCGCATGGTCTTCGACTCGCTCGCCGAGATGCGCCTGCTGGCCCAGAGCTCGCTGCGCTACCGCCGGCAGATCCTGGGCATCAAGCAGTTCCTCGCGGGGCGCAACTGCACCGTGCTGCTGCTCGACGACCGCACCTCCGAAGGCCCCGACACCCAGTTGCAGAGCATCGCCCACGGCGTGATCTCGCTCGACTCGCACACGCCGCCCTATGGCCGTACGCTGCGGCAATTGCGGGTGGTGAAATTCCGTGGCAGCGACTTCGGCAGCGGCCTGCACGACTTCATCATCGGCCGCGGCGGCATCACCGTCTTCCCGCGCCTGGCCGCCGCCAACCACGGCCGGGAGTTCACGCGCGAGACCGTGCCGAGCGGGCTGCGCAGCCTGGACGCCCTGCTGGGCGGCGGCATCGACCGCGGCACCACCACCCTGCTCGTGGGCCCGCCCGGCTCGGGCAAGTCGACCATCGCGTTGCAGTACGCGCACGCCGCCACCCAGCGCGGCGACCATGCCGCGATCTTCAGCTTCGAGGAGGCGAAGGCCATTCTCTTCGACCGTGCCGCAGGCCTGGGCATGCCCATCCAGGCAGGCCGCGGGCCGGGGCAGATCGCCGTGCGGCAGATCGACCCCGCCGAGATCTCGCCCGGCGAGTTCGTGCACCGGGTGCGCGAGACGGTCGAGCACGACGGCGCGCGCGTGGTGGTGATCGACAGCCTCAACGGCTACCTCAACGCCATGCCCGAAGACAAGTTCCTCACCGCGCAGCTGCACGAGCTGCTGGCCTATCTCAACAACCACGGGGTGGCGACCTTCCTCATCGCCGCGCAGAGCGGCATGCTCGGGCCGACCATGCGCTCGCCCATCGATTCGAGCTACCTGGCCGACGCGGTCGTGGTGCTGCGCATGTACGAGCACGAGGGCAGCGTGAAGAAGGCGATCTCGGTCGTCAAGAAGCGCAGCGGCCGCCATGAAGAATCGATCCGCCGCATGTGGTTCGATGCCGGCGGTGTGCACCTGAGCGAGCCGCTGATGCACCTGCGCGGCGTGCTGACGGGCGTGCCGGTGGAACTGCTCTCCGATGCCGGCGACAAGCCCGCGCCGCGCCCGCCCGATGGCCTCTGAACCCGAAGGCAGGCCCGACGCACGGGTGCTGGTCTTGCCGGTGACCCGGCGCGATGGGGAGGTCACCCGCGGCTTGTTGACTGCGCAGGGCATCGAGTGCTGCCTCTGCCAGGACCTCGCCCACATGGCCCAGGAGATGGCCCGGGGCGTGGGGGCGCTGATGTTCACCGAAGCGGCCCTCACACGGCCGGAGATGCCCACCCTCTTGGCAACGCTTGACGCGCAGGCACCGTGGTCGCACGTGCCGCTCGTGGTGCTCATTCGCGACCACGGCGCCACGATTCCCGGCAAGCGCGTCCTGGAGTCGCTGGGCAACGTGACGGTGCTCGACCGCCCCGTGTCCACCCGCTCGATGATCAGCGCGGTGCAGGCGGCGCTGCGCGACCGCCGCCGGCAGTACCGCATCCGCGACCAGATCGAGCAGCAAGAGCGCGCCGAACAGGCCCTCGTGGTGGCCGACCAGCGCAAGGACGAATTCCTCGCCACCCTCGCGCACGAGCTGCGCAACCCGCTCGCGCCCATCCGGACCGGCCTTCAGATCCTGTCGAAGAAGCAGAACGCCGACGAGCAGACGCGCCGCCTCTACGAGATCATGGACCGCCAGATGGTGCAGATGGTCAAGCTGATCGACGAGCTGCTGGAGATCTCGCGCATCTCCACCGGCAAGGTGGTGCTGCACAAGGAGCGCACCGACATCCGCCGCGCCATCGAGGTGGCGCTCGAAGGCACGCAGCCCGTGGTGGACGCGGCTGGCCACGCCCTGGCGATCGACCTCAGCGACGAGCCGGTGTGGGTGTACGGCGACCCGGCGCGGCTGGCGCAGGTGGTGAGCAACCTCGTCAACAACGCAGCCAAGTACACACCGGATGGGGGGCGCATCGAGGTGCGCATGCGGCGCGACGACGGGCACGTGGAGGTGAGCGTCACGGACAGCGGCGTGGGCATCCCTGCCGACATGCTGGACCACGTGTTCGAGATGTTCACCCAGGTCAACCGCACGCTCGACCGCTCGCAGGGCGGGCTGGGCATCGGCCTGGCGCTGGTGCGCCGGCTGATGGAGCTGCACGGCGGGGCGGTGCGGGCCGAGAGCGCCGGCACCGACCGCGGCTCGGTCTTCACCATCCGCATGCCGGCGCTGGAGCCGGCGGTGGAAAGCGTGCCTGTCGAGGCCCACCGTCGCGACGCCGGCCCAGAACGGCGCCTGCGCGTGCTGGTGATCGACGACAACCGCGACGCGGCCGAGACGCTGTCGATGCTGCTCGAGGCCGACGGCCACGAGACCCTGTGCGCCTACAACGCGCGCAGCGGCCTGGAGGCCGCGTCGGACTTCCTGCCGCAGGCGGTGTTCTGCGATGTCGAGATGCCTGGCATGGACGGCTACGCGGTCGCCTCGCAACTGCGCCACGACCCGCGGCATGCGCCGGCCCTGCTGGTGGCGGTGACGGGGCGCGGCGCGCGCGAGGACCAGAGACGCTCACTGCACGCCGGCTTCGACGTGCACCTCACCAAGCCGGTGGGCTACGCCGCCGTGCAGCAGGCGCTGTCGCGCCTGTGACGCGCAGCGCAGCAGCTACTGGATCTCGAGCCGCGTCTGGCGGCACACGTTCTCGCCGGTGGTGGTGAGGCGCAGGCTGCCACCCCACCATTC
Organism: Rhizobacter sp.; assembly: GCA_036402415.1. Classification (GTDB taxonomy): domain Bacteria; phylum Pseudomonadota; class Gammaproteobacteria; order Burkholderiales; family Burkholderiaceae_C; genus Rhizobacter. The sequence continues at coordinate 3,427 of DASWSY010000547.1, forward strand.
CAGCCAGTTGAGGGCAACGTAGTCGTCGATCGAGTCGCCGGCGATCTCGTTCGCCTGGCGCCGCTGGAGCGCATCGGCCGCGGCCTGGAGGCCGTTGCGCAAGGACTCCCGGCGTTCGGCAGAAATGGTGTGACGGGACATGGACCAACCTTTCACCGCAGGAGCGGGTGTCCCCGGGCGACCCATGGTAGCCCCGCAAGCGCGCATCCGTATGAAATCTTCGGGCGGGCGAGCCGATTGCCGCTCCAGGCCGATGCGCTTCCGGATGAGGCGCCAGGAGGTCGCCCGCATGCCCCGCCGATCCGTGCTGCTCGTGTTTCGCGGCGCCGATGCCACCAGCCGCGCCACCGCGGCGCTGGGCATCGCGCTGGTGGCGGGCGTGCTGCTGGCCGGCGGGCTGTCGGTCTGGCGGCTGCGAGAGGCGGCCGAGGTGGCCGCGCAACAGCACGCCGACCACCGGGCGGTGGCCGTCTCGGCGCATGCCGCGCAGGTCCTGGACGCGGCGCGCTTTGTGCTCGACACGGTGGCGACGGAAGTCCAGGCGATGGCGCCCGCCGACACCGCCGACCTGCACAGCCGGCTCGGCCGGCGCGCCGCACACGAGCTTCTGAAAGCGCGCGTGGGCAGCTTCTCGGCCATCGACGTGATCTCGGTCTTCGATGCCGAGGGTCGCCTCGCGACCTTCTCGCGCGAGTTCCCCGCGCCCCCCATCGGCATCCGGGACCGGGAGGGCTTCCAGGTGGCGGCTGCCGGCCACCGCGAGCCCTACATTGCCGCGCCGGTGCCGAGCCGCGCCCATGGCGGGCTCACCTTCTACCTCGCACGCCGCCTCGAGAACCGCAGCGGCGACTTCCTCGGGGTGGTGCTCGTCGGGCTGTCCAGCGACTATTTCGCGCGCTTCTACAACAGCGTGCGGGAGCAGCGCACGGCCGGGACGACGCCAGCGGTCGAACACCACGTGGCCGTGACGTTGCTGCGCAGCGACATGGTGGTGCTGGCACGCGCCCCGAAGGACGATGCGCTGCTGGGCCATCGCCTCGAAGCGCAGGGTCACTATCGACAGCTCGGCAGCGACCGTGTTCCACCGCCGGGCACGCCCGAGTACACGGTGGCCACGCCGTGGGACGCTGAAGCGCGTGCGCCCGAGCGCAGCCTCGCGAGCTTCGACTGGGCCGACGGGCACGAGGTGGTGGCCGCGGTGGTGGTGGCGGACGACGTCTACCTGCGCGAGTGGCGCGCGCAGAGCACCGTGACGGTCCTGCTGGTGGGCCTGGTGGCGGTGTGCCTCGGCGCCGTGTTCCAGTCGCTGTCGAGCTCGCTGCAGCGCCGGGAGCAGCACATGGCCGAGAACCTGCGGCTGCGCACGCAGGCCGAGAGCGCGAACCGTGCCAAGAGCGAATTCCTCGCCACGATGAGCCACGAGATCCGCACGCCGATGCACGGCATCCTGGGCACGGCCGATCTGCTGACGCGCACCCCGCTCAACCCGCAGCAGATGCAGCTCACCCGAACGCTGATGTCGTCGAGCCGCGTCCTGCTCGGCATCATCAACGACATCCTCGACCTCTCGCGCATCGAGGCCGGCGAGCTGCAGATCTTCCCGAGCACCTTCTCGCCGGCCGACCTGCTGCACGAGACGCGTGACCTCTTCATGGGCTATGCATCGAAGAAGGGCCTGGTGCTCAGCGCCTCGGCGGCTGACGACCTGCCCGCCGCGGTCGAGGGCGACGTGACGCGGGTGCGGCAGGTGCTCGTCAACCTCACCAGCAACGCGATCAAGTTCACCCACCGCGGCGAGGTGAGCCTGCGGGTGAGCCGGGCAGGGCCGCATCGCCCGGAGGCCGTGTGGCTGCGCTTCGAGGTGCAGGACACCGGCGTGGGCGTCGAGCCCGAAGCGCGCGAGCGCATCTTCCGGCCCTTCTCGCAGGCCGACGGTTCGGTCGCCCGCAAGGTGGGCGGCACGGGGCTGGGCCTGGCGATCTCGCAGCGGCTGGTGCGGCTCATGGGCGGGACGATCGACTACCGCAGCACCCCGGGACAGGGCAGCACCTTCTGGTTCGAGCTGCCGCTCAGGCCCGCCACGGGCACGGTGCCGCGGGCCGAGCCGCTGGGGCAGGAAGTGCACGCGCGCTTTGCCAACAGCGGGGCCTCGCCACTCACGGCGCCGCACGACGCGGCGCATCCCGGTTGCCACGTGCTGGTGGTGGAGGACGACCCGGTGAACGCGATGATCGCCGAGGCCCAGCTCTCGCGCCTGGGTTGCTCGTGCGATGTGGCGATCGACGGCAAGGAGGCGCTGCAGCGCCTGCGCGACGGTCGCTACGACCTGGTGCTGATGGACTGCATGCTGCCCGGCATGTCGGGTTACGCCACCGCCGCCGCCTGGCGCGCCGAGGAAGCGGCCGCCGGGCGGGCGCGCGTGCCGATCGTCGCGCTCACGGCCAACGCGCTCGCGAGCAACGCCGAGCAGTGCCGCCGCGCCGGCATGGACGACTACCTCACCAAACCCTGCACGATCGAGAAGCTGAGCGCGGCGCTCGAGCGCTGGCTGGACCGCCGCGACGCTCAGGGCGACGCCTGACGGTGTTCCACCCTCGCACCGGGTAGGCTTGATCCCCCGCCCCCGTCAACCGAAGGAAGCCCGCACCATGGCGATCGACACGCTCTCCACCTGGCACGACCTCGTCTCGCACCGCAACGTGAGAGGCCTCGACACCCTGCTTGCCGATGACGTCGTCTTCCACTCACCGGTGGTGCACACACCGCAGGTCGGCAAGGCGATCACCACGCAGTACCTGGCCGCCGCCTTCCATGTGTTCTTCAACGAGACCTTCCGCTACGTGCGCGAGGTAACGGGCTCGCGCGACGCGGTGCTCGAGTTCCAGGTCGAGATCGACGGCATCGCCGTCAACGGCGTCGACATGATCCGTTGGAACGACGAGGGGCGCGTGGTCGAGTTCAAGGTGCTGATCCGGCCGCTGAAGGCGATCAACCTCATCCACCAGAAGATGGGCGAGATGCTGAAGAAGGCGGCGGGCTGAGGGCGGGGCGATGCAGAACGAACGCCTCTTCGCGACGGCCTTCGCCAAGATCTACCCGCTCTACGTGCAGAAGGCCGAGCGCAAGGGCCGCACGAAGGCGGAAGTCGACCAGGTCATCTGCTGGCTCACCGGCTACGACGAGGCCGCCTTGCAAGCGCAGATCGAGCGTGGCACCGACCTCAGGACCTTCTTCGACCAGGCGCCCGCCATGCACCCGAACACGGCCCTGATCCAGGGCCTGGTCTGCGGCGTCCGGGTCGAGGAAGTCGAGGACCCGCTGATGCAGAAGATCCGCTGGATGGACAAGCTGGTCGACGAGCTCGCCAAGGGCAAGACGATGGAG
>DASWSY010000548.1:0-2349 GCA_036402415.1 Rhizobacter sp.
TGGTCGCAGTCGTTCAGCGCCGCCGAGATGGCCTCTCGAGTGGACCCGCGCCCGCTCGACCAGCCGTAGGCCCCGGCGCTCGACATCGCGAAGGCCTTCTCGTTGGACGCCGGCCAGTACTGGTCGCGGAAGACCTCGGCCGCCGGCCCTGGCGGCAGGCTGGGCATGGGCTGCGTGGGCGGTGCGACCGGCTGACCGGCCCCGCCGCCCGTGCGCGGCTCGACGGGCTCACCCTGAGACGACTGCTGGGCGGACGCCTTGCGCGAGAAGTTGTTGTACGCCTTCATGGCGAAGTTCAGGTAAGCCGCGAAGGCCAGCACCGTCACCAGCGTGAGGATGGCCGCCAGCAGGCCGTTGCCCTGCCGGGCCGGGCCGCCGAAGTCGTTGTCGCCGGCGGTGCCGGGGTAGATGAGCAGCACGATCGTCAGCAGGAAACTGATCACCGAGAACACCATGTACAGGGTCAGGGCGCCCGTGCCCGGCCCGCCGCTGCCCGCGCTCGGGATCGCCGCCACGATGGGCAGCGCCGGCAGCAGGAACACCAGCACCCACCAGCCGCTGCGGTTGATGTCGTGCAGGCGCAGCACCGTCGCCCGCACGCCCCACACCACCACGGCCAGCATCAACGGGATGAGCAGGATGCCGACGAACGCGCTGCGCGTCAGCGGCACCAGAATGGCCCCGCCGATGCCCACCAGCCCGAAGAGCAGCATCGAGGCGTAGAACGACAGGAGGTAGTTGATGCGCCCGAGCCGCCCCGAGAAGCCGAAGCCCCAGAACGGCGGCGCATCGTCGTCCGTGTAGACCGCGCCGTCGTCGACCTCGGCGCCGGGCGGCGCGAAGCGGCCGCTGGCCTGCTGGCGTGCGGCCAGCCGCTCGGCACGGGCGCGCTCGGCGTCTTCGGCCTTGGCGGCCAGGGCACGCGGGATGTCGGTGGTGCATTTGCGGCACAGCACGAACTGCTTCGGCTGGCGTTCGCCGCAGTTGGGGCACTGGACCTCGTCGGCCAGCGCCTGCAGCGAGATGCCGGCGGCCGGCGCGGCGATCGTCCTGGCGGCGTCGGCGGGTGTCGCCGCCACGGCCGCGGGCAGAGGCTTCTGCGCGGGCAGCGCGTCGAGCGGCTCGACCTGCACCCGCATGCCCAGCTTCTTGAGCCGCGCGGCGTAGCGCTCGCCGTCGTCGCGGCCGATCTGGTGCTTGAGCACGGTGCGCTGTCCGGAGAAGACGGCCGCCAGGCGGTCGCCCTCCAGCTTGAACATCTCGCCGAAGAGGCGCTTCACCTCGTCGAGCGTGTGGCCCTCCAGCAGCTCGCCTGCGAACACCAGGCGCACTTGCGCTTGCCCTTCCATCCTCGATCCCCCCGGGTCATCGCCCTGTTGTGATGGCCGGCAGCATACGCAAGCGCCGCGCCTCCGATGCGGGCAAATCGTGAACTATTTCCGGCGCTCAATCCATTGGCCAGGGCCGTTGCGCCGGGCGCAACTGCTCCCAGGCACGGGCCATCTGCAGCACGCCGAGGTCGTCGTGCCGAGGGCCGACGATCTGCAGGCCGATGGGCAGGCCCTCGGCGGTGTAGCCGCAGTTGATGCTGGCGGCTGGCTGCTCGCTCATGTTGTAGGGCAGCGTGAAGGCGATGTGCTCGAAGGGCTGCGCCGGGTCGTTCGTGGGGCACGGCAGCTCGGCCGCGAAGGCCACGATCGGCGCGGTGGGCGTGAGCACGAAGTCGAAGGGTGCGCAGGCTGCGACCGCCGCCTCGCGCATCACGCCCATCTGGCTGAAGCCGGTGAAGACCTGCTCGCCGCTCAGGCCGGCGCCGCCGCGCGCCCACTCGCGGATGAACGGCAGCACCCTGGCCTGGCGCTCCGGCGGCAGGGCCGAGATGTCCATCCAGGAGCGGCAGCGCCAGAACCGGTCCATGCCGTCGATCATGGCGCGGGTCATGAAGGGCGCCATCGGCTCGACGCGCGCACCGGCCGCCTCGAAGGCGCCCGCCGCCGCTTCGACGGCGGCCCGCACCTCGGGCTCGACCGGCAGGCCCCAGCCCGCATCGAGCTGCAGGCCGATCCTCAGGCCCTTGAGGGGGCGCACGAGCTCACTCCAGGCGATGGCCTGGTAAGGCAGGCTCATGGTGTCGCGCGCGTCGGGCAGCGAGAGCACGCGCATCATCAGCGCGGCGTCCTGCACGCTGCGCGTCATCGGGCCAGCCACGCGCCCGTAGTACGGCGGGTGGATGGGGATGCGGCCGAGGCTCGGCTTGAGCGCGAAGATGCCGCACCAGGCGGCGGGCAGGCGCACCGAGCCACCGATGTCGGTGCCCAGGTGCAGCGGGCCGTAGCCGGCCGCCGCGGC
>DASWSY010000549.1:0-1604 GCA_036402415.1 Rhizobacter sp.
GACCCGCTCAAGTCGGGCACCGAAGAGTTCAAGAACGACGAAGTGCGCGCCTGGACGCTCGATGGCGAGGTGCTCATCTTGAGCATCACCTCCAAGCTGCACCTGATCGGCGAAGGCGTGATCGATGGGCTGGCCAAGGCGGTGGACGTGGCCGAAGCGAAGTACAAGGGCCTCGTGATCTGGTCGCCGGACGACGTGTTCTCGGCCGGCGCCAACCTCGAGTCGATGCTGCCGGTCTTCATGAAGAGCGGCGCCAAGGGCATCGCCCCGATGATCAAGAAGCTGCAAGACACCATGCTGCGCATGCGCTACTCGACCGTGCCGGTCGTCGCAGCCCTGCGCGGCATCGCACTCGGCGGTGGCTGCGAGATCGCGGTCTACACCACCAAGCGTGTGGCCGCGATGGAAAGCTACATGGGCCTGGTGGAAGTGGGCGTGGGTCTGATTCCCGGTGGGGGTGGCCTGACCTACATCGCCCGCCGTGCGGCCGAGATGGCCAGCGCTGCGAACGCCAACGCCGACATCCTCAAGTTCCTGACCGAAGGCTTCACCGCCGCCGCGATGGCCAAGGTGGGCACGAGCGCGATCGAGAACCGCAAGAACGGCTACCTGCTGTGGAGCGACATCGTCGTGCCCAACAAGGACGAGCTGCTCTACGTCGCCTCGCAACAGGCGAAGGCCATGTACGAGAGCGGCTACCGCGCCCCGGCCAAGTCGGTGTTCCCGGTCGCCGGCCGCAACGGCATCGCCACCATCAAGGCGCAGCTCGTGAACATGCGCGACGGCGGCTTCATCAGCCAGCACGACTTCTACATCGGCTCGCTGATCGCCGACGTGGTCTGCGGCGGTGACGTCGACGCCGGCTCGCTGGTCAACGAGGAATACCTGATGACGCTGGAGCGCAAGCACTTCTGCACGCTGCTGGAGCACCCGAAGTCGCAGGAGCGTGCGATGGGCATGCTCTCGACCGGCAAGCCGGTGCGCAACTAAACAGCGGCCTCACAAGGAAACTACATCATGAGCAAGCAAGTTCAAGACGCCTACATCGTCGCCGCCACCCGCACGCCCATCGGCCGCTCGGGCCGTGGCTATTTCAAGAACACCCGCCCCGACGATCTGCTGATCGCCGCCATTCGCAGCGCGCTGGCGCAGGCCCCCGGCCTGGACCCGGCCGCGATCGAAGACGCGATCATCGGCTGCTCGTTCCCGGAAGGTGAACAGGGCATGAACATGGCGCGCATCGCCGCCGGCCTGGCACTGCCGAAGCCGGTGGGTGGCGTGACCGTCAACCGCTTCTGCGCTTCGGGCGTGACCGCCATCCAGATGGCTGCCGACCGCATCCGCGTCGGCGAAGCCGACATCCTGATCGCCGGCGGTGCCGAGTCGATGAGCCTCGTGCCCATGGGCGGCAACAAGCCCTCGTTCAACCCCGAGATCTTCGCCAAGGACGAGAACATCGGCATCGCCTACGGCATGGGCCTGACGGCCGAGAAGGTCGCGGCGCAGTGGAAGGTTTCGCGCGAAGCGCAAGACGCGTTTGCCTACGAGTCGCACATGCGCGCGCTCAAGGCCATCGAGAAGGGCGAGTTCAAGGACGAGATCAC
>DASWSY010000550.1:0-2233 GCA_036402415.1 Rhizobacter sp.
AGCTCGGTGTTGGTCGACAGTTTCAGCGATGGCGACGGGGCGCAGCCGTACGCCGAGCCACGGCCGGTCGTGAACACGATCATGTTCGCGCCGCCGGCGACCTGGCCCGTGGCCGACACCGGGTCGTAGCCTGGCGTGTCCATGAACACGAGCCCGTGCGCGCGCACCGGCTCGGCGTACTCGTACACCGCCATCAGCCCGGTGCTGCCGCCCTTGGCCACCGCGCCGAGCGACTTCTCCAGGATGGTCGTGATGCCGCCCGCCTTGTTGCCGGGCGACGGGTTGTTGTTCATGTCGCCATGGTGCTGCGCGGTGTAGCCCTCCCACCAGCGGATGCGCTGCATCAGCCTGTCGGCCACCGCGGGCGAGGCGGCGCGTGCGGTGAGCAGGTGTTCGGCGCCGTAGACCTCGGGCGTCTCCGACAGGATGGCGGTGCCGCCGTGGGCCACGAGCAGGTCGACCGCCGCGCCCAGCGCCGGGTTGGCGCTGATGCCCGAGTAGCCGTCGGACCCTCCGCACTGCAGGCCGACGACGAGGTGCTTCGCGTCCACCTCGGTGCGTGTGGCGGCATTGGCGAGCGGCAACATCTCGCGCAGCAGCGCCTGGCCCTGCGCCACCGCCTCGCGCGTGCCGCCTTCGTCCTGGATCGTCATCGCCGACACCAGGCCGGGCTCGCGCGCGTTCAGGCTCTCGACCAGCGGCGCGACCTGGTTCACCTCGCAGCCCAGGCCGATCACCAGCACGCCGGCGAAATTGGGATGGTCGGCGTAGCCGCGCAGCGTGCGGCGTAGGAGCTCGATGCCCTCGCCGCCCCCGCTCATGCCGCAGCCGCTGCCATGGGTGATGGCCACCACGCCGTCGACGTTCGGGTACTCGCGCAGCGCGTCGCCCTTGAAGGCGTCGGCGATGTAGCGGCACACCGTGGCCGAGCAGTTGACGCTCGCGATCACGCCCAGGTAGTTGCGCGTGCCCACGCGCCCGTCGCGCCGCACGTAGCCCCGGAAGCTGGCCGGCGTGGCGGCCGGCGGCGTGCGGCGGTACGCGTGGCCGGCGGCATGCGCGTGGCTGTCGCCGCCCATGCCGAGGTTGTGCACGTGCACGTGATCGCCCGGGGCGATGTTCTCGGTGGCAAGCCCGATGACCTGGCCGTACTTGCGCACCACCTCGCCCGCCACGATGCGCCGCAGGGCGATCTTGTGGCCCGAGGGGATGGTGCCGCGGCTCACCACCGGTGCGTCGCCGGTCGTGACGGGGGTGCCGGACGGGATCTCATGGCGCGCCACGGCCACGTTGTCGGCGTCGCTCAGCAGGATCAGGGGCGAGGGATTCGTGCTCATGGCGTCAAGCTTCGTGGCCTCATGCAAGGGTAGTGCTTTGCAGCGCCGCGTGCAGGCGCGGCTGCCGGATCGAGAGCCCGTGCTCGCGCGCCAGCGCCACGGCGGGCGCAAACCGGCGCTGCTTCTTCTGCTCGTGGTTCTGCGCGATGTCGGCCAGGCGATGGGCGAGGAAGGGGTTGAGCAGCCGGTCGCGCAGCGCCTCGAGGTAGCCGAGCGCCTGCTCGCGCTCGCCGAGCGCATCGAAGACCGGCAGCACCTCCTCGGCCCACAACGCTTCGAGTTCGGCGCGCAGGGGCTCGTCGCGCATCGCCTGCAGCACCGTCATGCCCGCCGGCTTGCCGGCCTGCAGCCAGCGTTCGGCGAGGAAGGTGTGGCCGAGGTTGAGCAGCAGGAGCTTGAGCCGCTCGTGGCGCGCCAGGTCGTCGGTGAGCACCACCGCCTCGTGCGTGCACGGCAGCACGAGGCCCGGCTGCCGCTCGACGGCCCACAGCGCATAGGGCTCGGCCACCGCCCCCACCGGCACGATGGCCTCGGAGACGATGCGGTCGACCAGCGAGTTGGCCCAGCGGCAATGCTGGCCGAGCCAGGCGATGAAGGCCGGCGGCGCGGCGAGCTCGCGTGCGAGCTGGCTCACCACCCCGTGCAGCACCTCGCCGTTGCGGGCCACGAGCTCGCAGGGGTAGATCGAAAGCGCTGCCTCGGGCCGCAACTTCCAGCGCTCGTGCAGCAGCACCAGCAGCTTGGCCGGAAAGCTGCGAGGCATGTGCTCGGGCTCGTCGAGCAGCCGCACGCGCTCCTGCGGGTCGAGCCGGTAGCCGGCGTCGCCGGTGTTGGAGACGATGACCTGCGCCGCGAGCGCCAGCTCGCGCACACGCGGCCAGCGGGTCGCGGCGTCC
>DASWSY010000551.1:0-6688 GCA_036402415.1 Rhizobacter sp.
GTGGATACGCGCGAGCTGAAAGGGTGGGGCCGGCTGTTCCGCGAAGTGGAGTGATTGCCTGAGCCACGATGGCGCGATCCAGTCGCGCCATCGACGCACGCGGGCTGTGCAAATCTGCAATCCCCCTCCGCACGCCCGCGCATTGCCGCACAGCGGGTGCGATCCTAGACTGCCTGCACGGCCGCCGGCATGACGTGGCGGCCAGCCAACCACAACAGGATCGCGATGAAGCTCTACTACTCTCCGGGCGCCTGCTCGATGGCCGTGCATATCGCGCTGCGCGAAGCCGGCCTGCCCGTCACGCTGGCCAAGGTCGACCTGCTCCAGCACAAGCTGGCGCAGCCAGAGAACGGCAGCGACGACTACTACGCCATCAACCCGCGCGGCTACGTGCCGCTGCTGCAGCTCGACGACGGCTCGCGCCACACCGAAGTGGCATCGCTGCTGCAATACATCGCCGACCAGGTGCCCGAGCGCGCGCTGCTGCCCGCCGCCGGCACGCACGCGCGGCTGGAAGCCACCGGCTGGCTGACGCTGGTCTCGACCGAACTGCACAAGGTCTTCAGCCCGTGGCTGTGGCACAAGGAAACCGCGCAGAGCACGCAGGATGCCTGCAAGGCCAAACTGCAGCTGCGCTTTGCCGAGCTCGACAAGCACCTGCAAACCCGCCAGTACCTGACCGGCGACACCTACACCGTGGCCGACGCCTACTGCTTCACCATCCTCGGCTGGGCCCACATGCTGATGATGCCGCTGAGCGCGTACCCGGCGCTGCAGCAGTACCTGTCGCGAATCGCCGCGCGGCCGGCGGTGCAGGAGGCGATGCGGGCCGAAGGACTGGTGCGCGACTGATCGTTGGCCGCGTGCGCAGCGCGCTCAGCGCTGCGCCCCGAGCAGCGACTCGATCTTCGCCACCAGCTCCTTGTCGTCCGGCCTAGTGCGGCTGCCGTAGCTGGCCACCACCTGGCCGTCGCGGCCAATCAGGTATTTGTAGAAGTTCCACTTGGGTGCCGTGCCGGTCTGCTTCGCCAGCAGCGCATACATCGGGTTGGCGTCGCCGCCGCGCACATGCGACTTGCCGAGCATCGGGAACTTGACGCCGTACGTGTTGTAGCAGAAGTCCGCGATCTCCTTCTCCGAGCCGGGCTCCTGCGAGAAGTCGTTGGACGGGAAGCCCAGCACCACCAGCCCGCGCGTGCGGTATTTGGCGTAGAGCGCCTCCAACCCTTCGTACTGCGGCGTGAAGCCGCAATAGCTGGCGGTGTTGACCACCAGCACCACCTTGCCGGCGTACTGGCACAGGTTCTGCGGCTTTTCGTCCTGCAGGCGCGGCACCTCGCGCTGGAGCAGGGGCGGACAGTCCGCCGCCTGAGCAGCTCCGGCGGCCAGGACGAGGACAAGCGGAATCAGCGGTCGAAAGGGCATGGCGGATCCTTGCGGGTCGTGTGAAAGCATCAATGCTGCGCTCATCCGGCCGGCTACGCACGCGTGCGCGGCGCAGATGCAAGCCCTTTCCGGCGGTCGGGCCGCATGCTTGTCACATCCGGCCCCCCTAAAATGCGACTTCCACCTTTGAAGGCTGACCATGCTTTACCCCGAACTTTTCAAGCAACTCGAGGCCGTGCGCTGGAACATGGACACGGACATCCCTTGGGACCAGTTCGATGGGAGCCAGCTCAGTGAAGAGCAAGCCCAGACCATCAAGATGAACGCGATCACCGAGTGGTCGGCGTTGCCCGCGACCGAGATGTTCCTGCGCGACAACCGCGACGACAGCGACTTCTCGGCCTTCATGAGCGTGTGGTTCTTCGAAGAGCAGAAACACTCGCTGGTGCTCATGGAGTACCTGCGCCGCTTCCGCCCCGACCTCGTGCCCACCGAGCAAGAGCTGCACGAAGTGCGCTTCGAGTTCGACCCGGCCCCTGCGCTCGAAACGCTGATGCTGCACTTCTGCGGCGAGATCCGCCTGAACCACTGGTACCGCCGTGCCGCCGAGTGGCACACCGAGCCGGTGATCAAGGCCATCTATGAAACGCTGGCGCGCGACGAGGCCCGCCACGGCGGCGCGTACCTGCGCTACATGAAGCGTGCGCTGCAGAAGTTTGGCGACGAGGCGCGTGCCGCCTTCGCCAAGGTCGGCGTGCTGATGGCCAGCGCACGCCGCACGGCCCAGGCACTGCACCCGACCAACCTGCACGTGAACGAGAAGCTCTTCCCGCGCGACACCATCCAGAGCCGCCTGCCCGACCCGAAGTGGCTGGAGCAGTGGCTCGACAAGCAGATCCAGTTCGACGCCGTGTGGGAAACCAAGGTCGTCGAGCGCATCCTGCACAACATGAGCCTCTTGATGGAGCGCAGCTTCGCGAGCGTCCAGGAGCTGAACCGCTTCCGCAAGGAAGTAACGGCCGCGGTGGCCGCCAAGGTCGCGGCCGGCAAGCCGCCGGGCCCCTTGCCCGCCTGAGCGTTTCAAACGCTCCACAGCACAAGGCCCGCATCAGCGGGCCTTGTTCGTTTCAGCCTTTGGCTTTTTCCTGGTCGGCCTTGCGGTCGGCCGTCACCTTTTGCGCCGAGGGGCGCTCGCCGATGAACTTGGTGTACGCGCGCACGTCGATGCCGGCTGCCGCCAGCAGGTCTTCGCCGTACACCGCCTTGGTGGCCATGCTCACGAGCGGCAGGCTCGGGTAGGCGGCGCAGTCGGCGAGCGTGAATTGGTCGCCGGCCACGTAGGGCGAGAACTTCGCCAGGCGCTTGAAGCCGGCGATGTTCTTCTCGAGCTGCTTGCGGATGCGCGCCTGGTTGGCCTCGCTCAGCTCGCCGCCGAAGAAGGCCTTGTAGTGCAACTCGCGCGCCACGAGTTCGAGGTGCAGGTCGATGAAGGTGGCGAGCTCGCGCACCTTCGCCGCCTGCCACGGATCGGCGGGCACGAGGGCAGGGGTCGGGTACGCAGCTTCGAGGTAGTCGGCGATGACCTGGCTCTCGCACATGGCGCCCTGCGGCGTGCGGATGAACGGCACCTTGCCGAGCGGGCTGTCCTTCAGCACCTCGTCGTCGGTGCGGCCGGTCTTCACCAGCTCTTCGGTGAACGGGATGCCCTTTTCGAGCAGCACCAGCTTCACCTTGTTGTAGTAGTTCGAGATCGTCGAGCCGCAGAGGGTGATCATGGGGGTCTCCAGTTCTGGTGATGAACGGCGAGTCTAGGAGGCCGGCAGCTCCGGTGGCTGCCGCGCAAGCGACAATCCGCGCCCATGAGCGCGACCTTCTTCGACAAGCTGTGCCCGCGGGCCGAACTGCCTGCGCGCCTGGCGCAGCTGCAGCGCCCGATGGTGTTCACCAACGGGGTGTTCGACATCCTGCACCGCGGCCACGTGACCTACCTCGCCCAGGCACGTGCGCTCGGTGCCAGCCTGGTGATCGGACTCAACAGCGATGCCTCGGCGCGCCTGCTCGGCAAGGGCCCCGACCGCCCGCTCAACGCCGAGACCGACCGGGCCTGCGTGCTGGCCGCGCTGGAGAGCGTGAGCCTGGTGACGCTCTTCGACGAGCAGACACCGGTGGAGCTGCTGAAGATCGTGAAGCCCGAGCTCTACGTGAAGGGCGGCGACTACGACATCGAGACGCTGGCCGAGACGGCGCTCGTGCGCAGCTGGGGCGGCGACGCACGCGCGATCTCGTTCGTCGACGGCTACTCCACCACCTCGCTCGTCAAGCGCATCCGAGGCTGATCACTTCCTGTTCACCAGGAGCATGCCGACCGTCACGCCGGCCAGGGCCAGCAGCAGCCGCAGCGTCAGCGGTTCGTCCAGCAGCAGCACGCCCAGCAGGAGCCCGAACACCGGCGTGAGCAGCGTGAAGGCCGCCAGCCGCGTCGCCGGGTAGTGGCGGATCAGCCAGAACCACAGCAGGTAGCTGGCAAACACCACGATCACCGTCTGGTACGCGAGCGAGGCGCCGGCCATCAGCGAAAGCGAACGCGGCCAGGGCTCGCCCAGCCACAGCGCGCCAAGGGCCAGCAGCACGCCCGACACCCCGAGCTGGTAGGCGAGCGTCTTCTCGGCCGAGGCCGTGGCGAGCCTGGTCGCGCGGATCGACAGCGTGGTCGCCGCCCACAGCACCGCCGCCAGCACGCCCAGCGCATCGCCGATCCATTGCTGCGGGCCGATCGCCGGCTGCGTGAAGCCTTCGGCGAAGGCGCCCGCCACCCCCGCGAATGCGAGCACCAGGCCGGCCGTCTGCACCCAGCCGAGCCGCTCCGATTTCGCGATGAAGGGCATGCCCAGCGCCACGACGAAGGGCGCAAAGTAGATGAACACGATCATGCGCGAGGCCGTCGTGTACTGCAGGCCGAGGAAGATGCAGGCGAACTCGGCCGCGAAGAGCGCACCGGCGAGCAGGCCGCCGACGAGCGTGCCGTCGCGCTCGAAGAGCGGGATGCGCCGCCACCCCGCCCACAGAAACACCAAGGCCACGCCGCCCAGCGAGCGGATCGTCGCCTGCACCAGCGGCGCCACCTCGCCGAGCGCGGCCTTGGCGGCGACCTGGTTCAGGCCCCAGAGGAAGCTGCAGACGATGAGCGAGAGGACGGCGAGCGAGTCGAGGTGGGTCTTGCGGTCGGTCATGGGGATGGAGATGGCGCGCCGAACCGGCGCAGGGCGTGCGCGGTGAGTGCGAGGGTGGTGCCTGCGAGCACGCCGCTCACGTGGGCGATGGGGGCAATGGCGATGTCCCAGCCTTCGTGCTGCTGGATGGCGCCGCGCCACGGGGTTTCGCTGAGCAGCTTGGCGACGAGCCCGGCGCACAGCGCCGCTGCGATCAGGCGTTGCCCGCGCGTGCCGGTGATGAAGAGGTGGACGAGGCCGATGGCGACGCCCGCATGCACCACGCCCGACAGTCCGCCGTAGTGGCGCAGGTCGGTTGCGAGCCAGAGGAAGGCGAGGTGCGTGAGCGGCCAGGCCAGCGCCCAGGTGATCGTCGCCGAGGTGGGCACGCGTGCCACCCAGCCGAAGGCGGCCGTCAGCGCGAGCCCGGTGAGGTTGCCCACGAGATGCAGGCGGCTGTAGTGCACGAAGGCGGCGCTCCACGCGCGCCACGGGTCGTCGATGAGGGCGTCGGGCCGCCACTCGAGCACCACGCGGGCGGCCGGACCCTGTGCGATCAGGCTGCCGGCGAACAGCACCAGCGCCATCGCACACCAGGCCACGCCGGGCCGATGGCGCGAGGCGGTGCTCAAGCGAGCGCCGGGAAGACCACCTGCCACAGCGCCAGCACGGCGTCGCGCTGTGTGGTGGCGCTGGCGGGGTCGACCTGCGTGGGCTTTTCGTCCAGGCGCGCCCGGTGCTGCGCGCGGCGCAGCTCGCGGTAGGCGTTCGCCGCGGCCGTGCCCACGCCGGCCGGCAGCAGGCCGCAGGCTTCGGCGCGCTGCAAGAGCGCGATGTTGCCGACGTTGTCGAGCAGCCCCGGGTGCTGCTTGCCGTGCGCGAGCACCAGGTACTGCACGGCAAATTCGGCGTCGACCATGCCGCCCGGGCTGTGCTTCACGTCGAAGAAGCCTTCCTTCACCGGCCGCGCGGCACGCAGGCGCTCGCGCATGGCCTGGATCTCGCCGCGCAGCGCCACCGGGTCGCGTTCGGCGCAGATCACCGCGCGGCGCACGGCCTCGAAGCGCGGCGCCAGGCCCGGCGTGCCGGCGCAGAAGCGGGCACGGGTGATGGCCTGGTGCTCCCAGGTCCAGGCGGTGTTGCTGCCGCGACCCTTCTGGTAGTTCTCGTAGGAACTGAGCGAGGTGACGAGCAGGCCCGAGTTGCCGTTGGGACGCAGGGCGGTGTCGATGTCGAAGAGCTCGCCGGCCGCGGTGCGCGTGGTGAGCCAGTTGATCAGCTTGCGCACGAAGGCGCCGTAGGCTTCGACGGCCCGGTCGGTGTCGGTCTCGGCGGTGTCGTCGAAGACGAACACCAGGTCGAGGTCGCTGCCGTAGCCGAGCTCCTTGCCGCCGAGCTTGCCGTAGGCGATCACGCCGAACTGCGGTGTGTCGCGATGGCGCTGGCGCAGGTGCTGCCAGGCCCACTGGATGCAGCACTCGACGGTGGCGTCGGCCAGCGCCGAGAGGTCGTCGGCCACCTGTTCGACGGTGATGTGGCCTTCGACGTCGCGCACCAGGGTGCGGAAGACCTCGGCATGGTGTGCGCGGCGCAGCGTGTCGAGCAGCGATTCCTCGTCGGCCTGGTTGAAGCGGCCCCAGGCGTTGTGACGGGCTTCGAGGTCGGCGATGTAGTTGTCACGCTCGAAGCGGCCATGCAGCAGGCGCTCGTCGGCCAGCTCGTCGATCACGCCGGGGTGGCGCATCAGGAACTGCGCCGGCCAGCGTGCCAGGCCCAGCAGGCGCAGCAGCCGGTGCTGCACCTCAGGCCGCTCGACCAGCAGGGCGAGGTAGCTCTCGCGGCGCATCAGCGGCTCCAGCCAGTCGATGAAACGGCCGGCGGCTTCGAGCTGGCAGGTGCCGTCGGCCACGCCCTGCGCGGCGCGCATCACGAGCTTGGACAGGCGCAGCTTGCTTTCCTCGCGCAGCATGCGCACGCGCGGGTGGTCGATCCAGTGGCGCACGCGCTCGGCCAGCTCGGGCGGCAGGCGCTCGACGAACGCCGGGCTGTCGACCGGCTGCGGCGGCAGGCCGCAGGAGCGGCAGCCGCCGTTC
>DASWSY010000552.1:0-4350 GCA_036402415.1 Rhizobacter sp.
AGGCGGGCGGTTGAGGGGGCGCCCAGCATAGGGCATGGGTGCCTCAAGGGGTCACGTTTCGGCGGCGCCGGTCGCCTCGGCCGGGGGCTCGGTGAAGGGCAGCAACGCCTCCAGCGCATCGAGCCCGTGGTGACTCGCCGCCAGGGCGACGTGGCCATCCGGCCGCACGAGGTAGACGCCGTCGCGGCGGAACCCGGCGGTGTGTGCCGCATCGGTCCAGGGCAGCAGGTGCAGGGGCAGCCGCGCCGCGGCCGCGAGGTAGGCCAGGTCGGAGGGCGCCGGGGCGAAGCCGTGCAGTTGCCAGCCGGCGTGGCGCGCCAGGAGCGCGTGGTTGTCGGTGCCGGCGATCCAGGGCAGCCGCATGCCGCCCGCGATGCCGCCGTACCGGCCGGTGGCCAGCAGCCCCATGGGGTAGGCATGGCCGGTTTGCGAGACGGTGAGAAAGGCCCGGCGGCGCAGCGCCGGCCAGCGCAGCGCGAAGGGCAGCAGGTGCGGCAGCACGCCGTTGCGCCACGCGCGGCCCAACGCGCCCTGTGCGTTGAGCAGGCTGAACATGCGATCGGTGCTCGACAGCACCTGGCGTGCAATCGCGCTGCGCTCGTGCTCGTACGAATCGAGCAGCAACTCGGCCTGCGCCGGTCGGCGCAGCGCCTGGGCCAGCTTCCAGCCGAGGTTGGCGGCGTCGCCGATGCCGGTGTTCATGCCCTGGCCGCCGGCCGGGCTGTGCACGTGCGCCGCGTCGCCGGCCAGCGTCACCCGGCCGACCCGCAGGCGCTCGGCCCGGCGCAGGTGCACGCGGTAGACCGACCACCAGTGCACCTGGGTCACCTCGAGCCCGGTGAGCCGCTTCACCCACGGCGCCAGGTCGGCGGGTTGCGGCGAGGCGAGCGCGTCCAGGCTCGACGGCACGACGCCGATCAGGCGCAGTCGGCCGTCGCCGCGCAGCGGCAGCAGGGCGCAGAACCCCTCGGCGCCGATGTGCACCGCGAGCCCGTCGGTGCCCATGGCGCCTTGGCCGTCGACGTCGGCGACGTAGAAGCGCTGGGCGTAGGTCGAGCCGGGGAAGCCGAGCCCCAGCGCCTGCCGCACGGTGCTGGAGGCGCCGTCGCACCCCACGACGTAGCGAAAGCGCGCGGAGCGTGGCGCGCCGTCGGGCTCGCTCCACCGGGCGACGACACCTGCGGCGTCCTGTGCCAGGGCCGTCAGGCGCCGGCCGCGTTCCACCACGACGCCGCGTTCGGCCAGGGCAGCGGCGAGCACGGCCTCATGCCGGTCCTGCGACAGGAAGAGCACCCTCGGGAAGCCACTCAGCCCGAGGCCGAGGGCCTGCAGGTCGAGCGTGCCCAGCGGCTTGCCCTTGCGTGCGAGCACGAGCCGGCTCGAAGGGTGGCCGGCCGCCTGCACCGCGTCCGCGAGCCCGAGGAGGCGGTAGGTCTCCAGCGTGCGGGCATGCACCGCGACGGCCCGCGACTCGGGCGCGATGGCGGTGGCCGCGTCGAGGATGCGCGGCTGCACGCCATGGCGCAACAACAGCAGGGCCAGCGCGAGCCCGGTCGGGCCGGCGCCGACGATGAGCACGTCGCACGCGTCGGCGGCCTTGGGCCGGCCGGCCGTCGTCATGGGCGATCGCCGACCGGGCCTGCGGCCTGGCGCCGGTCGCCCCGCGCCTGCACCGAGGCCGCGATCAACGCCAGGAGCGACACCAGGCTCCAGATGCGCAGGGGCATGCGCCGGGCTGCGGCCCCGTGACGTGCCGCATCCATTACCGCGGCGCCGAGGTCTGCGACACCCCGGACTGAAGGTTGAGCAACTGGATGCGGCCGTCGTTCACGTCGGCCGTGACACGGAAGTTCAGCGGCTGCGAAGTCGTGAACGGCAGGGCCGGGTCGGTGGCCTCGAACTGCAGCACCAGCAGGTCGCCTTCCAGCGTCGCGGTGCCCGACGACGAGGCGGAGCGGGCCGTCACCGAAAACGGCAGACGCCAGCCGGCGCCCGCCGGCGTCGAGCCCAGGAACGCCAGCCGAGTGGGGGTGCTCGACAGGGAAGGGTCGAACACCGCGCCGTAGCTGAAATCGCGGAACTCGAAGGACTGGTGGGCCAGATCGGTCACGGTGGCGGCGCGGGGCTGGAACTCGTCCCAGTATTCATCATCGTCGCCGCCGCCGCAGGCGGACAAGGTGCTGAGGGTGGCCGCGCTCAGCGCTGCTGCAAGCCACAGTCGTCGGGAACACTGCATGTCGAACACTCCGTCTTGGGTCAACCTCACATGAGGCGGACGGATGCTCGTGGCGAGCCGCGGGGCCGTCTGGCCGAAAGTTCGCGCGCTATGGCCGGCCCAAGCTTTCGGCCAGGGGATCCGAACTTTCGGCCAGGCGCGGGATGCCCGGAGGCCCCTCGCCGCGCCGGAATTCGGTGGGTGTGACACCGTATGCCTCGCGGAAGGCGCGGTTGAACGGCCCGATGCTGCCGAACCCGGCTTCCAGCGCGAGCGTGAGGACGGGCAGGTGAGCGTCGGCCGGGTTGCGCAGGCGCGCGGCGACCTCGGCGAGCCGGAACTGGTTGAGGAAGGTGTTGAAGTGCCGGAAGCCAAGCTGGTCGTGGATGACCAGGCGCAGGCGCGCTTCGGGCATGCGCAAGTGCCCGGCCAGGTCAGAGACGCTCAGACGAGGCCGCTGGTAGAGGCGTTCGCCGGTCATCGCCTCGCAGATGCGCCGGGCCTGCAGGCGCCGAAGCGCCTCGGCGGGCGGCACCGTGAGCGCCTCGGTGGTGCCGGGGGTGGCGGCGGCCTGCCGCTCGGCTGGCGCCGGCCTGTGAGGCGCAGCGGCTGCCGCCACCGCGGCGGTGCGTTGTGCGAAGGTGCTCGCGGGCGCCGGGGCCTGGCTCTGCAGGCTGAGCATGGCCAGCGCGCTCGGATGCCCCGAGGCCATCAGCAGCCAGCAGAGCTTGATCGTGATCTGCCCGCTGACCAGCGCGATGCCGTGCCCGGCCGTGCCGGCCCCGTCCCACGGCAGGTGGTGCACGACGAGCACGGTGATCACATACAGGCCGGCCGCCGCCACCCACCACAGGCGCAGGCGCCGACGCCCTTCGTCGAGATCGCCGACGCGGCCCCGCAGCAGCATCCAGAGGATGTGCAGCACCAGCGCGCCTGCCACCGCCGTGATGCCGAGCGACATGCCGCCCGGCCGCTGCAGCCACAAGGGATTGGCCAGCACGGCGGCCGATGCGACGGCCGCAGCCACCCAGCAGGCGCCCCAGCCGCGCCGGTCGTCGAAGAGCACGCGGACCAGGTGCCACAGGGCCACCACGCCGAGGGTGGCAACCCAGCGCAGCGCAAGGCCGGCGCCGTCGGCCCAGTCGGCCCAGGCCTGTGCCGTGGTGAGGCTGTAGGCCGCGCCGCTCACGGCCACGGCCGCGACCAGGCCACGAATGCGAGGCGGGAGATCGCTGTCGCGAAGCGCCATCACCAGGATGCCCGCGGACAGGCCCACCGATGCCCCGATCAGCAGCAGGTGAAGGTGCTCCATCGTCATGGCCGGGATTGTGTTCGACACGCCCCCGCCGTGCGACCCGCTCAATCGCTCATCGCAGCACCACCACGTGCCCGTCCTTCGGGTCGATGCGGCCGGCCACCAGGGCGTCGACCAGGTCCTGCCCGGCGGCGAAGCCGCGGTGCTCCTTCACGCCCATCCACGGCTTGTGCGCATCGCTCACGCGGCGGATGAAGGCGAGTTGCGCTTCGTTGAACTTGCGCGTGACCTCGGCCGCGCCCCAGTCGGCATTGCGCTTCTTGATCTGGTAGGGCGCGAAGTAGGGCTGCGGTTTCGGGCCCGGCACTTCGGGGGCGTTGCCCAGGTGGTCGTGCGACTGGGCCGACCCGGCGTAGCAGCTGTAGGTGAGCGAGGCGCCGAAGTGCTCGTGCACACGGCGGCGCAACTCGTTGTCACCGGCGAAGTCGACATAGATCGTGGGGATCGTCTTGTCGAGCGATTCGAGCGCCTTGTAGTCCACCGTGCGGTGGTAGCAGCCGAGGCCCTCGACGAAGCCGGTGTTGCCGCTGGAGGTGAGGCCCACGAGGCTCAGATTCTTCAGGTCCTGGAAGCAGAACACGGTGCCGTAGGCCGTCTTGCTGGAGGCGCTGGAGACGACGATCTGCTTCGCGCCGAAGAAACTGTTGTCTTCGAGGAAGTCGGCCAGCATGAACGACGTGATGAAGAGCGGGCGCGTCAGCATCTGGTAGTTCTCGTCGGCGGCACGGTAGGCGGCGTCGGTCGTCACGCGCTGGTACTGGTTGTAGGCGCTGGTCAGCTCCAGGCGGTGTGGCGTGCCGTCGTAGAAGCCACGTTCGCT
>DASWSY010000553.1:0-5795 GCA_036402415.1 Rhizobacter sp.
ATGAGCTCGCGCAGGCCTTCGACGGTGAGCTTGTCGTGCTCGGGGTCGAGCCCGAGCATCCGGTAGCCCCAGTCGCTGAAGTACACACGCTGGTTGAGGAGGTCGAGCCGCCACAGCGCCACCGCGGCGAGGTCGACGGCACGCACCCACAGCGCGGCCGTGGCTTCGCTCGTGCGCAGGCGGTCTGCGATCTCGGTCTCGTCGATCAAGAGTCCTGTCATCAGCGACGGCGTGCCGTCGGACCCGTTCTCGACTTCGCACAGCGCCCGGATGTCCTTCACCGCGCCGGCGGGCGTGACGAGGCGGTAGTGCGTCTCGTAGCGACCGGCGGCGAGCGCGAAGCGCGTGTACTCGACCTCCAGGCGGGCCCGGTCGTCGGGGTGCACGAGCGCGAGGGCGGCCTCGCTGCGCGGCATGCCCTGCGCCGGGTCGAGGCCGAGCAGCTCGAACATGTGCGCGTCCCATCGGCTCTCTCCGGTGGCGAGGTCACGCTCCCACGAGGCCATGCGGCCGAGCGTCTGCACCATGTCGAGCCGGCGCAAGAGCCGGTTGACGTCCCCGGTGGCGGGCTCCAGCCACACCAGCCAGCCGGCCTCGAGCGGCACCGCGCTCCAGTTGAACTCGGCGCCTGTGCGGTCGAGCGCGACGCGGCCCTGGCGGTGGCCGGCGTCGATCCGCGCAATCAGCGCGGCGGCGAGCGGGGCCCACTGCTGCGGCGGCACGCCCCGCTGGGCGGCCCACGCGGTGGCAGCCGGGTTGAGCTCCCAGCCCGCGGCCTCGTGACCTCCGGACGGCTGCTGCGCGACCGCGAGCCTCAGGGCGAGGCCGGGTGCACGCCACCACAGTTGTTTCATGCCATCCATGCAGAGAGGCCGCGGCAGCGCGGGCAAGCGGCCGGTCACGAGCGGTGATCGCAGTCTATCGACCCCAGCCTGCATCCTTCACAGGAGAACCACCCGTGGCCGGGGCCGCGATGCCAAATCGCTCACACCGCCTTCACGCGGCTGGCGAAGGTCTTGCGGAATTTCTCGACCTTGGGCGCCACGACGAAGGCGCAGTAGCCCTGGTTGGGGTGCTGGGCGAAGTAGTGCTGGTGGTAGTCCTCGGCACGCGAGTAGTTCGCCAGCGGCAGCACCTCGGTCACGATGGGCGAGCGGTAGGTGCCGCTTGCGGCCATCTCGGCGATCACCTCGCGCGCCACCTTCTCCTGCTCGGGCGAACTGAAGTAGATGCCCGAGCGGTACTGAGTGCCCACGTCGTTGCCCTGGCGGTTGAGCGAGGTCGGGTCGTGCACGACGAAGAAGATCTCGAGCACCTCGCGCAGGCTGATCTGCTCGGGGTCGAAGCTCACGCGCACGACTTCGTTATGGCCGGTGTTGCCGGTGCA
Source organism: Rhizobacter sp. (assembly GCA_036402415.1). Taxonomy (GTDB): domain Bacteria; phylum Pseudomonadota; class Gammaproteobacteria; order Burkholderiales; family Burkholderiaceae_C; genus Rhizobacter. The sequence goes on from DASWSY010000553.1 coordinate 1,388, forward strand.
GACCTGTTCATAGCTCGGGTTGACCACGTGGCCGTTGGAGTAGCCCGACTCGACGGCGGTCACGCCGCGCACGCGCTCGTAGACCGCTTCGGTGCACCAGAAGCAGCCCCCGCCCAGGGTGATGGTGTCCATGCTCATACCGGCTCCGTCGAAAAGTGACGTCGATTCTGACAAGCCGGCGATGCCCTGTCAGAAGGCGTGGCTTGCGGTGAGTGCGAGCAGCCAGTGGCGCGGCAGGGCCGGCTCGAAGAAGCGGCCATTGCCTTCGTTGACGATCACCGAGCCGGCGTAGCGGCGGTTGGTGGCGTTGTCGAGCCGCACGAGCTGGGTGAAGCGCCAGCCGCCGAGCGACTGCGCGAAGCCGGCGCGCAGGTTGAGCACCGTGGCGGCGGGCGCCGCGTCGCGGTTGTCGTCGTGCACGACGAGCGAGCTGGTGTGCACGAGCTCCACGCCGCCGTGGAAGCCGCCCCAGGCCGCCTTGGGCGCCCAGGCCAGCTCGGCGAACGCACTGCGCTCGGGCGTGCCGGGCAGGCGGCGGCCGTCGGCGAAGCGGGCGCGCAGCAGGTTGAAGGCCAGCGTGCTGCGCAGGGTGTCGGCGAGCTGTGCCACGTGCATGAACTCCACGCCCCGCCGCTCGGTCGGCCCGGCATTGCGGAAGGTGGAGCGGCCGCCGCTGTTGGTGTCGACCACGATCTCGTCGCGGGTGTCGATGTCGTAGAGCGCGAGGTCGAGGCGCTGCATGCCGTCGAGCTTCCACTTCGCGCCCAGCTCCAGGTGGCGGCTGCCGGACGCCTGCAGGTCGGTGTTGAGGCCGGAGCCGCTGTTGCGGTAGGCCAGCTCGGTGAAGGTGGGCGTCTCGTAGCCGCGGCCGGCGTTGAGGTAGAGGTTGAGCGTGTTCGCGGCGCGCCAGGTGAGGCCCGCCACCGGGTTCACGCCGCTGAAGCGCATGCCGCCGCTGTCGTCGGGGTTGCCGGTGGTGATGAAGTGGTCGCGGGTGCGGAAGCGCACGTCGATGCTGCGGGCGCCGGCGGTGAGCGTCCAGTCGCGATGCAGGTCCCAGCCGGCTTGGACGAAGGCATCGCGGTTGTCGACCACGTTGCGCTCGTTGCGCTTCTGCTCGCCCTCGATGCCCGCGTCGTTGATGTAGCCCTGGCGGTTCTCGCGCATGCGGTCGTACTCCAGGCCCCCCGTCAGCCGCAGCGCCCGGCCCTCGTCGAGCGCGATGCGGTGCGAGAGCTGCACCGCCGCGCCGCTGTAGAGGCGCTCGAAGCGCACGATGCCGCCGCTGTGGGTGTCGGCCAGTTGCGGACCGAGCGGGATGCCCAGCGCATTGAAGAGCTGGCGCTCGCCGAAGTAAATGCGGGCACTGAGTTCCGTGGCCTCGCTGATGCGGTGCTCGACGACGGTGCCGAGCTGGTTCTGGCGCACGGTCTTGCGGGTGTCCTGCGTGAGCGCCGGGCTTGCCACTGACCGCGGGTCGGCCTCCCACTGGGCGCGGGTCAGGCCGAGCGGATCCTGCGTGTCGGGCTGGTCGAGCACGTTGACGACCACGCGCAGGTGCGTGTCGCGCGTGAGCTCGCGCTGCCAGCGGCCGTTGAACTGGCCTCGGCGGGCGGCGCTGTGCTCGCGGTAGCCGTCGGTGTCGAAGCGCGAGGCGTCGAGCGTGATGCCATCGCCGCCTTCGGTGGTGGTGCTGTACTTGAGGCCGAACTTGCGCTGCTCGTAGGGGCCGGCGGCGGCGGTCAACGTGAGGGTGGGCTGGGCAGCGTCGTCCTCGGTGAAGACCTGCACCACGCCGCCAGCCGAGTTGCCGTAGAGCTGCGCCATCGGGCCGCGAAGCACTTCGATGCGCCCGGCCGAGGCGAGCGACACGCTGGACGCCTGGCCCTGGCCGTCGGGCATGGTGGCGGGGATGCCGTCGACGATGAGGCGCACGCCCCGCACGCCGAAGGTGGAGCGCGTGCCGAAGCCGCGGATGGAGATCTGCAAATCCTGCGCGTAGTTCTGTCGATTGAGGGCCACGATGCCGGGCACGCGGTTCAGCACCTCGGAAAGGTTGACTTGCGGGCCGCCGCTGTCGATTACCTCGCGCGTGACGGCGCTGATCGCCGCCGGCGAGTCGAAGGCGCTCTCGCGCACACGCTGGGTGGTGATGACGACCGGATCGAGCGTGTTCGCGGCGACTTGCGCACCCGCGGGGATGGCGGCGGCCAGCGCGGGCAGCCCGGCCCAGATCACGGCAAATCGCATGGGGAAGTTCCTGGTTGAAAGGCGAGCGACTGTTCCACGCACTCCCGGGTCACGTGAACCCCGGGCAAGCGAGGAATTTGTCACCGTTCGTGCGCCAAGCCGGCGCAGACAAGGGGAGCGCTCGGAAGCAGGCCCGGCAAAATCCGCGCCGGGCCGAGGGAGCCCTGACTTCCATCCAGAAAGAGACGCGCATGAACGGCCTGCTGACCTTGCTCGGCATCGAGTCCTGGAAACCCGTGGTGGCGGCGCTGGTGCTGCCGCCGATTCCGCTCTTCCTGCTGCTGCTGATCGGCGCGCGGCTGATCCTGCCGCGCCGCGGGTTGGGCTGGTTCGTGATCCTCGTGAGCCTGATCGGCCTCTGGCTCAGCGCCTCTGCGGGCATGGCCCAGGTGCTGACGCGGTTTGCGCTCAAGCCGCCCGCGCCCTACTCCAGCGAGGCGATCGCGAGCCTCAAGGAGGCGGTCAAGGCCAAGCAGCCGGTGGCCATCGTCGTGCTGGGCGCCGGTGCGGAGCCGCTGGCGCCGGAATACGGCATCTCCAATCTTTCCCCGCTGTCGCTGGAACGGTTGCGCTACGGCCTGTGGCTGAGCCGCGAAACTGGCGCGCCCGTGGCCTTCAGCGGTGGGGTGGCCTGGATCCAGCCCGCCGACGCCCAGGCGCCCGAAGCGCAGATCGCGGCGCGCATTGCGGCCAAGGAATTCGGCCAGCCGCTGAAGTGGGTGGAAGAACGCTCGCGCGACACGCGCGAGAACGCGGGCTACACCCTGCAGCAACTGCGGCAGGACGGCATCACCCGCATCGTGCTCGTCACCCACGGCTGGCACATGCCACGGGCGCAGAAGATGTTCGAGCAGGCAGCAGGCAGCGGGGTGCGCATCGAGGCGGCCCCGATGGGCCTGGCCCAGCGCACGACCCGGCCGGTGCTGGACTGGATCCCCACGCCGAACGGCTACCAGAGGATGCATCAGGCGCTGCGCGAGCTGCTCGCGTTGCTGGTGCGGGCCTGATCGGGCTCCAAGGCCCCATGAAGCGAAACCCCCTTCCAACCTCGCGGCGGAAGGGGGACGGATGGCTGACGCCATCGGTCGGGGCTCTGGAGGAAGTAGGTCCAGGGCTCCTGTAGCGCAGTGACTGCGCCAGTGAGGATGCCTGCATGCAGGCCCCCTAAAACTAGACGCCGTTGCGCCTCAGCGCCAAGTGAGATCGCCTATGACGCGGCGCCGCATCATTGAGACGGCTTCATCAGGCGGTCGAACAGGCCGGCCACGCGCTGCTCCACCTCGGGGTCCATCTTGATGTTGCGGCCCCACTCCCGGCTGGTTTCGCCGGGCCACTTGTTGGTGGCGTCCAGCCCCATCTTGCCGCCCAGGCCGCTGACGGGCGAGGCGAAATCGAGGTAGTCGATCGGGGTGTTCTCCACCAGCGTCGTGTCGCGCACCGGGTCCATGCGGGTGGTGATGGCCCAGATCACGTCCTGCCAGTTCCGGATGTCGACGTCGTCGTCGGTCACCACGATGAACTTGGTGTACATGAACTGGCGCAGGAAGCTCCAGATGCCGAACATCAGCCGCTTCGCGTGGCCGGGGTAGCTCTTGCGGATGCTGACGATCGCCATGCGGTAGCTGCAGCCCTCGGGCGGCAGGTAGAAGTCGACGATCTCCGGGAATTGCTTCTGGAGGATGGGCACGAAGACTTCGTTGAGCGCCACGCCCAGCACGGCCGGCTCGTCGGGCGGCTTGCCGGTGTAGGTGGAGTGGTAGATCGCGTCGCCCCGGCGCGAGAGCCGGCCGATCTCGAACACCGGGAACCAGTCCTGTTCGTTGTAGTAGCCGGTGTGGTCGCCGAACGGTCCTTCGAGGGCATGCAGGTAGCCGCCCTTCTCTTTCAGCGGCACGCCGTGCGCACTGGTGCCGGTGTAGCCGGGTGCGGCCGTCGGAATGTGGCCTTCGAGCACGATCTCGGCGCCGGCCGGCGCCTGCAGCATCACGCCCTGGTCGCCCACGCCCGTGTCGAACACCTCGGTGCGGCTGCCCCGCAGCAGGCCGGCGAACTGGTACTCGGAGAGGGTGTCCGGGACCGGCGCCACGGCGGCGAGCGTGGTGGCCGGGTCGGCGCCCAATGCGACCGCGACGGGAAAGGGATCCTTGCTGGCCAGGGA
>DASWSY010000554.1:0-9285 GCA_036402415.1 Rhizobacter sp.
GCCCGGCAAGCACCTCTACCTGCTGTCCACGGGCACCGGTCTCGCGCCCTTCATGGCGATGATCCGCGACCCCGAGGTGTACGAGCTGTACGAGAAGGTGATCCTGGTGCACGGCTGCCGCCAGGTGGGCGAACTGGCGTATGACGAGGTCATCACCAAGGAGCTGCCGGCCAACGAGTACTTCGGCGATCAGGTGAAAGAGAAGCTCATCTACTACCCGACCGTCACGCGCGAGGCCTTCCGCAACCAGGGGCGCATTCCGGTGCTGATGGAAACCGGCAAGCTCTTCCACGACATCGGCCTGCCGCCGATGAACAAGGAGCACGACCGCTTCATGCTGTGCGGCAGCCCCGAGATGCTGCGCGACACGCGCGCTCTCTTCGACAAGGCGGGCATGACCGAGGGCAACATGAGCACCCCCGGGCACTTCGTGATCGAGCGGGCGTTTGTCGAGAAGTGATGACAGCCCCCTCGTCGCTGCGCTCCTGACCCCGAGGGGTCGCAGCCCGGCTTCGGGCGGCCGGGCGCCTGGCTGACCGCGCAAGCGCGATCGAATCAGGTCAGCCGAAGAAGAGCTTGAAGAGTTCGGGTTCGTTCACTTCGCGCGTCACGAGGCCGCGGATGGGCTCGTGATACGACGCAGGCTGTTGCGGCAGCAGGTCGGCCGGCATCGTCACGCCCCAGGCGGTGTTGAATTCCTGGGCGGTGTTGCGCCGTGCGATCAGGTCGTAAGCGGTGGCGGTGTTCATGGTGGCCGTCCCTCAATCTGTGTCTGGATGTGAAGGCTATCGGCTGCGCCAAGCGCGGGATGAACCGAAAAGCAAGCCCTCCGGCTGCCACTTCGTCACCCGCGCGCGGTTCGTGTGAACTTGTTGGCCGCTTTGCTCGCCGAACGAGCCGCGCTCAGGCCGTGGCCACGCTGTCGTCCAGCCAGCGCAGGATGCAGGCGTAGAGCCGGCTCGGCGCCACCGGCTTGGTGATGTGGTCGTTCATGCCGGCGGCGAGGCAGACCTCGCGGTCCTCGGCATACGCGTTGGCGGTCATCGCGAGGATGGGCAGCCGCTCGCGACCGGGCAACAGGCGGATGGCGCGAGTGGCGTCCAGGCCGTCCATCACCGGCATCTGCACGTCCATCAGCACCAGCGCATAGCCCTGCTGGTGCACGCGCTCGACGGCGTCGGCGCCGTTGCCGACCACGTCGACCGCGAGCTTCAGGCGCGTGAGCAGCGCGAGCGTCACCTCCTGGTTCACCGGCTCGTCGTCGACCAGCAGCACGCGCGCGCCGGCGTGCCGGGTGGCGATCTCTTCCTCGGGGCGGGGCCGCGCGCTTGCGGCCGGGTCGGCCGAAGCGGCGGCCACGCGCAGCCGGGCGGTCATCCAGAAGGTGCTGCCCACGCCGGGCGAGCTGCGCACCCCCACGTTGCCGCCCATCAACGAGGCCAGGCGCTTGGCGATCACGAGGCCGAGGCCGGTGCCGCCGTACTTGCGCGAGGTGGAGTCGTCGGCCTGCGAGAACGACTGGAAGAGCCGCGCCTGCTGCTCGGGGCTGATGCCGATGCCGTGGTCCTGCACCTCGATGTGCAGCATCACCACGTTTTCCGCCGACTGGGCCACGCGTGCGCGCAGCAGGATGCGCCCGTGCTCGCTGAACTTGATGGCGTTGCTGAGGAAGTTGAGGAGGATCTGCTCCAGCCGCAGCGGGTCGCCCACGAGCAGCGGCGGCATGCCCGGCGCGATCTCGGTCGACAGGCTCAGGCCCTTGGCCAGGGCACGCTCGCGCAGCATGTCCTGCGCGTTCTCCACGATGTCGGCCAGGGAGAACTCGCGCTCTTCCAGTTCGAGCCGGTCGGCTTCGATCTTCGAGAGGTCGAGGATGTCGTTGATCACGCCCATCAGGTGGTGGGCGGCGGCGCTCACCTTGCCGAGCTGCTCGAGGGCATGCGGCTCGTGCTGCAGGCCCTCCTGCAACAGGTGGGTCAGCCCGATGATCGCGTTCATCGGCGTGCGGATCTCGTGGCTCATGTTGGCGAGGAAGGCGCTCTTGGCGCGGCTCGCGGCCTCGGCCGCATTGCGCGCGGCCACGAGGTCGGTGGTGCGCTCGCTGACGAGCTGCTCGAGGTGATGGCGGTGCGCCTGCAGCTCCTCGCGTGCGGCGCGCTCCTCGGTGATGTCGATGAAGGCGCCATGCACGCGCGAGATCGCACCGTCGTGGTTGCGCACGGCGTTGGCGAGCGTGCGCACCCAGATGCGGCGGCCGCTGCGCGTGAGGATCTGCATCTCCAGGTCGTAGGCCACGCCGCGCCGCGCGCAAGCGCTGTAGGCCTGCTGCACCAGGTCGCGGTATTCGGGGGCGTAGAACTGGCCGGCCTCGTCGAGCCTGGGCGAATAGCCCGGCGGCATCTCGTGGATGATGGCCGCCTCGTCGGACCACACCAGCCGGTTGTCGCGCAGCGTGACGATCCACGCGCCCATGCGCACCAGGCGGCTGGCCATCTTGAGCAGGCTCTCGCTCTGGCGCAGCTTTTCCTGCGACTCGTGCAGGTCGGTGATGTCCTGCACGACGCCGAGCACGCGCGCGGGCTTGCCGTCCTTCATGACCACCCGGCCGCGCGACCGCACCCAGATGTCGCGGCCGGTGGCGGTGACCATCGGGATCTCGACGTCCCACGGCGTGCCGTCGGCCACGGCCGCGGCCACCAGCGGCTCGACCCGCTCGCGCGCGTCGGCGCGGCAGAACTTCCATCCCTCGGCCATCGTGAAGGCAGAGCCCGGCGGCACCTCCAGCAGCAGGCACATCTCGTTGGACGTGGAGGTGGTGCCGCTCTGGATGTCGAGCTCCCAGCCGGCCACGCGCGCGAGTTCGCCGGTGCTGCTGAGCTGCTCTTCGCGCGAGCGCAGCGCCTGCTGGACACGATAAGCCTCGGTGACGTCGCTGAACACGAGCACGACGCCGGTCACGCTGCCCTGAGCGTCGCGGATCGGCGCGGCGCTGTCGGCGATCTGGTACTCGTGCCCCTGGCGGTCGATCAGCGCGGTGTGGTTGGCCAGGCCCACCACCTCGCCGCTGGCGAGCACCTGCTGCACGGGATCGTCGGCCGGCGCGCGCGAGCCGGCCGCGACGATGCGGAAGACCTCGAGCAGCGGCCGGCCGATGGCCTCGCCGGCCGGCCAGCCGGTCAGGCGCTCGGCCGTGGCGTTCATGCGGGTGATGTGGCCACGCGTGTCGGTGACGATCACCGCATCGCCGATCGAATGCAGCGTGGTGGCGAGGTTCTCCTCGCTGTCGCGCAGGGCGCGCTCGGCCTCGGCGCGGGCGCGCAGCATGGTCGCGAAGTCGTCGGCCAGTGCGCCCACCTCGCGCGGCGCGCCGTCGAGGTTGAGCCGACTGAGCCCGTCCGGGTCCGGCGAGACGGTCGCGCGCCGCGCGGCCGCTGCCATCGCCTCCACCGGCGCGCTGGTGCGACGGGCGAGCAGGAAGGCGAGGGCAGCCGCGAGACCGATGGCCAGCAGCGCCAGCGCAACGCTGATCAGCGTGCGTTCGCGCACGGGCCCGTAGACGGCCTCGACCGGAATGCCCACCGCCGCATGCCAGCCCGTGCCGCGCACCGGCACCACGCCGAAGATGCGGTTCACGCCCTCGAAGTCGGGCGATTCGCCGGTGCGGGCCTGGCCCGGTGCGAGTTCCTGGAACCAGCGCAGGTGGGCGAGGCTGCGCCCGATCCACTCCTCCGGTTTGAGGCTGCTGCCGATGACCGCGCCTTTGCCGTCGACGATGCGCGCGAGTGCTTGCGTGGGCAGTTCCCCCGGGCCCGGGCCCAGGCGAAGCGCGGTCAGGTCGAGCGACATGGCGATCACGCCCGGGCTCTGCGTGCGGCCGTCGAGCTCGCGCGGCGGCAGCGGGTAGGCCACCAGCAGGATCCAGCGGTTGGTGAAGACCCCGCGGCTCAGCGGGCCCACGGTGAAGCGGCCGCTCTGCAGCGCCTCGTCGAGCGGCAGGCCGCCCGCCACGCGCATCGGCGTGCCGGGCGCTGGCTCGATGGCACTGCAGACGCGGTCGCCGTCGCGCCGCACCGAGATGAGGTTGGTGTAGGCGGGAAAGAGGCCGCGGAAGCTCTTGAAGAGCGGGTCGCATTGGCCGGGGTCGAGGGCGTTGACGCCGGGGCGCCGGGCGAGCAGGCCCAGCAGGCGCTCGGCGTTGGAGATGATGGCCTCGGTTTCGAGCGCTGCGCCGCGCGCGGCACGCAGGGCTTCGACGGCGGCGCGCTCTGCGTCCTGCCGCGCCTGCGTGATGCCGTTGTAGGCGATCAGCGCCAGCAGCGGCAACGCCGTCGCCAGCACGAGCAGGCTCAGGCGTGCGCGGATGGGCAGGGCGTGGCGCATCGGAGCATTTCAGCATGCAGGGCCGGAGTGGGACCCCGGGGCTGTCGGCATTGTGAACACCCCTTTGCTCGGGTAGCCTGCCGGCTGCAACTACGGTGGGGCTTTCCCACGACGCGATGGCATCGGCGCAACAGCGGGGCGTTCTCGGTCGGCTGGCCGACACGATGAAGCGGCTCTTCGAGCGGGTGGGCGAGCTGCCGCCGGCATCGGCGCTGCCAGAGGCCGACGTGCTCGCCGGCATCGGCTGGGGCGAGTTCGAGCGCCAGGTGGCCGAGGGCTTCCGCCACCGCGGCTATGCGGTCAGCCAGACCGGCGGCGGAGGCGGCCGCCCGGTCGACATGGTGCTCACGCGCGGCCACGACCGCTTCCTCGTCGACTGCAAGCCATGGCGCACGCTCGCGGTCGGGCCCGCGCCGGTGCGCGAGCTGGTCGCGCTCGTGCGCACGATGGGCGCGGCGGGGGGCTTCGTGGTCAGTTCCGGCCAGTTCAGCGACGAGGCGCGCCAGGCCGCCGAGGGCGAGAAGGTGCAGCTCATCGACGGCCAGGTGCTGCGCGAGCTGCTCAACACCCGCGACGAGAAGACCCTGCCGGTGGTGGTGCGGCGCGAAGCGCCGTTTCTCGACACCACACTGCCGCCGTCCGCATGGCGCCTGCGCGCGCAGCCCTGCCCGCTGTGCGGCGGCGGGATGGAGGAAGCCGAGCGCCAGGGCCGGCGCGTGCTCGCCTGCGTGCACCACCCGCTGTGCGAGGGCGTGCGCGAGGTCTGAGCCGTCTCAGTGCCGTGACCGGCGCAGGCCCAGGCGTGTGCGCCACAGGGCCAGGCATTCGACGAGGCCCCACAGCACGGCGCAGCCGAGGGCGGGTGCCGAGGCGAGGAAGAGCGGTCGGTGGCGCGTCATGGCAGCACCCTAGGCGCCGGGTGTGACAGCCGCGTGTCAGGACGAGGCGCGCAGGCGCGATGAACTGTCATGGAGTGCGGGTAGGCTCAGGCGGGTGAAGCCCGTTGTCCTGCCCGCCCTGGCCGAGTTGCAAGGCCTCGTCGACGCGGGCGGCGCGCACCTCCAGCAGCGGGTGGCTTGCGAGGTGATGGTCGGCGACACCCGCCTGCCGGTGCACGTGGTCACGCTCGGCAACCCGGGGCCCGACGTGCCGGCCATCGGCATCTTCGGCGGTGTGCACGGGCTGGAGCGCATCGGCGCCGAGGTGGCGCTCGCGTTCCTGCGCAGCCTGGTGATGCGCCTGCCCTGGGATGGCGTGCTGCATCGCCAGCTCGAATCGTTGCGCATGGTGTTCATGCCGCTCGTCAACCCGGCCGGCATGGCGCTCGGCACCCGTGCCAACGGGCGTGGCGTCGACCTGATGCGCAATGCGCCGGTCGAAGCGCTGGGCCGGGTGCCGTTTCTCATCGGCGGCCAGCGCCGCAGCAATGCGCTGCCCTGGTACCGCGGCGAGGCGGGGGCGCCCATGGAGATTGAAAGCGAGGCGCTGTGCCGCGTGGTCGAGGAGGAACTGCTCGGCCGGCCCTTCAGCCTGACGATCGACTGCCATTCCGGCTTCGGCCTGCGCGACCGCATCTGGTTTCCGCACGCCCACACGCCGGCGCCCATCGAGCACCTGCCGGAGCTCTTGGCGCTGCAGCGCATCCTCGACCAGGCGCTCACGCACCACCGCTACGTGCTGGAGCCGCAGAGCCGCCAGTACCTCGCGCACGGCGACCTGTGGGACCACCTCTACCTGCGCGCGCTGCAGCGGCCGGGGCATGTGCTGCTGCCGCTCACGCTGGAGATGGGTTCGTGGCTGTGGGTGAAGAAGAACCCGCGGCAGCTCTTTTCCCGCCACGGGCTCTTCAATCCCCTGATCGAACACCGTCAGCAGCGGGTGCTGCGCACCCACGTCAACTGGCTCGACTTCATGGCGCGCGCGGCGGCGAGCTACCGGCGCTGGGTGCCGCTCGACGAGGCCGAGCGCGAGCGGCTGCGCCGCGAGGCCCGGCTTCGCTGGTACGGCTGAGGCTCAGGCCGGCACGGTGGCGGCGAAGAGCGCGTCGATCTGCTCGCGGGCTGCGGCCAGGGCCGCCTTCTCGGCCTCCGGCCCCATGGCCAGGCCTTCGGCGTAGACGAACTCGATGTCGGTCATGCCCAGGAAGCCCAGCACCGACTTCAGGTACGGCACCTGGGTGTCGGCCGGGGTATCGCGGTACAGCCCGCCACGGGCGAGCGCGATGTAGACCTTCTTGCCGGTGATCAGCCCGATCGGGCCCTTGTCGGTGTACTTGAAGGTGACACCGGCCCGGGCGATGGCGTCGATCCAGTTCTTGAGCGCGGCCGGCACGCCGAAGTTGTACATGGGCACGCCCAGCACCAGGACGTCGGCCGCCTTCACCTCGGCGATCAGCGCGTCGTCCTGCGCCACCCGCTCGGCCTGGGCCGGGGTGCGCTGGTCGGCGGGGGTGAAGAGCGCCTGCAGCGCCGCTTCGTCCAGGGACGGCAGCGGTTGCTTGCCGAGATCGCGCAATGTGAGCGCAGGCTTTCCGTTCAAGGCTTGCCGTCTCTGCACGATGTCGCCAGCCAACCGGGTGGAATGCGAACCGGTGCTGCGGGCGCTGGAGTTGATCTGCAGGATGTTCATGGCAGCTCCTTCAAGGAATCGTTGCGATGAAGGCACTGTAGTTATCCCGAAATCGAACCGGAAGACGTCGATCTGGATAACATTGTTCCGTCAGTGCAACGACACGGGACTCTCAATGAACACCATCGAACCGAACGACCTCCTGCTTTTTGCCAAGGTGGTCGACGAGGGCAGCTTCAGCCGCGCCGGCGAGCGCCTGGGCCTGCCGAAGTCCACCGTGTCACGCCGCCTGTCGGCCCTGGAAGCGCAACTGGGTGAGCGCCTGCTTCTGCGTACGACGAGAAAACTCAACCTCACCGACCTGGGCCACAGCCTGCTCGCCCATGCCCGCCAGGTGGCCGACGAGGCCGAGGCGGCCTCGTCCCTGGCCCAGCACCGCCAGGTGGCGCCGAGCGGCCGGTTGCGGGTGTCGATGCCGGGCGACTTCGCCACGGGGGTGCTCAGCACGGTGCTGGCCGACTTCGTGGCGCGTTATCCGGCGATCCCGCTGGAGGTGGATCTGTCGCCGCGACGGGTCGACCTGATCGGCGAAAACTTCGACCTGGCCATCCGCATGGGCGAACTCGCCGACGACGCGACGCTGGCCGCACGCCGCCTGGCCGACCTGTCGCAAGGCCTGTACGCCGCGCCGGCCTACTTGGCCCGGCGCGGCACGCCCTCGGAACCCGAGGCGCTGATGGAACACGACACGCTGCAGATCCTCTCGCGCCACGGCGAGCCGCAGCCCTGGGTGCTGGCGCGCGACGGCCAGCGCTGGGAGGGCATCCCGCCGGCCCGCGCGCGCGCCAACTCGCCCGAGCTGCTGAGCCGCATGGCGGTGGCCGGGGCGGGCATCGCCATGGTGGCCGACCACTTCGCCGAGGGCCACGTGACGCGGGGGGAGCTGGTGCCGCTGCTGGTGGACTGGTATGCGCCCAGCAGCCCGGCCTGGGCGGTGTTCCCGGGCCGGCGGCTGATGCCGGCACGCACGCGCGTGTTTCTCGACGTGCTGCAGGCCGAACTCTCGGGCCCCGCCTGCCAGGCGGCCAACGCCCGCCACGAAGGCCTGCGACACGTGGGCCGCCACCCCACGGTGGCGGCGTAGCCCGTCGTCCCGCAGCCGGAGGCGCACCCGTCCTACAGCCGCGCCCCGGCCCCTCGCCTAGGCTCAGTGCAATTTTTCGAAGGAGACACCCATGCTTCGCGCCATCATCCTTTTCGCGCTCGTGGTCGTGATCGGCCTCTTTGCCCTGCTCAACTGGACCGCGTTCACCACGCCCACCACCCTGTCGCTGCTCTTCGCGGACGTGCAGGCGCCGCTCGGCCTGATCATGCTCGGCATGGTGGTGTTCCTGACGCTGCTCTTCACGCTGTGGGCCATCTCGCTGCAGGCCTCGACGCTGCTCGAAGCGCGCCGGCAGAACCGCGAGCTGCAGGCCCAGCGCGACCTGGCCGACAAGGCCGAGGCCTCGCGCTTCGTGGAGCTGCGCAGCTACGTGGGCACCGAACTGGAGCGCACCGTGTCGGCGTCGAACCGCGGCCACGAGGAATTGCTCAATCGCCTGAACCACCTCGAAGGCGCGCTGCGCCTGGCGCTGGAGCAGAACGCCAACGCCGTGGCGGCCAGCCTCGGCGAGTTCGAGGACCGGCTCGAGCGCGGCGACCTGCCGCCGCCGGAGATCACCTCGCGCGTGGACACCACGCCGCCGCTGCGGCGCTGAGCGCCGCTCCGGGGCTATTTCCCTTCGTCGGCCACGGGCCGCGCGAGCGGCGCCGGCTCGTGGTGATGGTGGTGCCGCTTGGTGTGCTTCGACACCCATTGCTCCATGTCGTCCACGAACGTGAATACCACCGGGATCACGAGCAGGCTCAGGAAGGTCGAGGTGATGAGCCCGCCGATCACCACGATGGCCATCGGTGAGCGGAAGCTCGGGTCCACGCCCAGGCCGATGGCGATGGGCATCATGCCCGCGCCCATGGCGATGGTGGTCATGACGATCGGGCGCGCGCGCTTGTGGCAGGCGTCGAGGATGGCGTCCCAGCGGTTCAGGCCGTGCTCGCGCCGCGCGAGGATCACGTAGTCGATCAGCAGGATCGAGTTCTTGGTCGCGATGCCCATCAGCATGATGAGGCCGATCATCGAGGGCATCGACAGCGCGGTGTTGGTCAGGAAGAGCGCCAGGAAGGCCCCCGGGATCGACAGCACCAGCGCCACCAGGATGGTGGCCGGCTGCACGAAGTCCTTGAAGAGCAGCACCAGCACGATGTAGATGCACAGCACGCCGGTGGCCATGGCGA
>DASWSY010000555.1:0-5812 GCA_036402415.1 Rhizobacter sp.
GATCACCGAGTTCTTCCTGGCCGGCTCGATGGCCAAGGTGATCACCCTGTCGCTGATCGTCCTGATCCTGATGGTGCGGCCGCAGGGCCTGTTCGCGATGAAGGTCCGGCGCTGAGCCGGCGCAGAAGGAGTCCCGATGAACGCAATCAAGACCTTCATCCACCGCTACCAGCTGGCCAGCCTGCTGCTGCTGGTGCTGCTGCTGGCGGTGGTGCTGCCGCTCACGCTCGACATCTTCCGGCTGAACCTGGTGGGCAAGTACCTCACCTACGCCTTCGTCGCCATCGGGCTGGTGATGGTGTGGGGCTACGGCGGCGTGCTGAGCCTCGGCCAGGGCGTGTTCTTCGGCCTCGGCGGCTACGGCATGGCGATGTTCCTCAAGCTCGAGGCAAGCGACCCCGAGAGCACCAAGATCCAGAGCACGCCGGGCATCCCCGACTTCATGGACTGGAACCAGCTCACCGAGCTGCCGCTCTTCTGGATCCCGTTCAAGAGCCTGCCCTTCACGCTCTTCGCGGTGATCGCGGTGCCCACGCTGCTCGCCTTCATCATCAGCTACGCGATGTTCAAGCGGCGCGTGGGCGGGGTGTACTTCGCCATCATCACGCAGGCGGTGGCGCTGATCCTCTCGGTGCTCATCATCGGCCGGCAGGGCTACACCGGCGGCGTCAACGGCATGACCGACCTGAAGACGATGTGGGGCTGGGACATCCGCACCGACAGCGCCAAGGTCATCCTGTACTACGTGTGCAGCCTCATGCTGCTCGCGAGCATCGTGCTCTGCGCCTGGGTGCAGAAGAGCAAGCTCGGCACGCTGCTGCTCGCGATGCGCGACAAGGAAGACCGGGTGCGCTTCTCCGGCTACGACGTGGCGATGTTCAAGGTGGCCGTGTTTTGCCTGGGCGCGGCACTGTCGGGCATCGGCGGCGCGCTCTTCGCGCTGCAGGTGGGCTTCATGTCGCCGAGCTTCGTGGGCATCGTGCCGTCGATCGAGATGGTGATCTACGCGGCGGTCGGCGGGCGCATGAGCCTCGTCGGCGCGGTGTACGGCGCATTGCTCGTGAACGCCGGCAAGACCTTCTTCTCCGAGAGCTTCCCGGACCTGTGGCTCTTCCTGATGGCCGCGCTCTTCATCGGCGTGACGATGGCCTTCCCCAATGGCCTGGCCGGGCTGGTGGAGAGCCACCTCAAGCCGTGGTGGCAGCGCCGGCGCGCCGAGCGGGTGTCGATCCGCGAGCGTGTGGCCGCCGCGCAGGCCTCCTACCCCGAGCCCCCGCCGCCGCCCGCCGCCACGCCTCCGGCGTCGCTGCCGATGGGCATCAGCGGCCAGCGCGCCTGACCTTCACCTGGAGCCTCCACCATGACCGTGGCCAGCAACACCGACTTCGCCCTCGCGGTCGAAGACCTCAGCGTCAGCTTCGACGGCTTCAAGGCGATCGACGCACTCACGCTCTACATCGACAAGAACGAGCTGCGCGTGATCATCGGCCCCAACGGCGCCGGCAAGACCACGCTGCTCGACCTGATCTGCGGCAAGACGAAAGCCAGCGGCGGCAGCATCAAGTTCAAGAACGAGGAGCTCACCAAGCTGCCCGAGCACACCCGGGTGCGCCGCGGCATCGGCCGCAAGTTCCAGACGCCCTCGATCTACGAGAACCTCACCGTCTTCCAGAACCTGGAGGTCTCGTTCCCGAAAGGCCGCTCGGTGCTGGGCGCGCTCTTCTTCAAGTGCAGCGACGAGGTGAAAGCCCGCGTGCAGGTCGTCGCCGAAGAGGTGGGCCTGGCCGACATGCTGCAGATGGAAGCCGGCCTCCTGAGCCACGGCCAGAAGCAGTGGCTGGAGATCGGGATGCTCCTGATGCAGGAGCCCGAGCTGCTGATGCTCGACGAACCCATCGCCGGCATGAGCGCGCGCGAACGCGAGCTGACCGCCGATCTGCTCAAGCGCATCTGCGCCAACCGCGCGGTGATCGTGATCGAGCACGACATGGATTTCGTCAAGCAGATCGCCCACAAGGTCACCGTGATGCACCAGGGAAAGATCCTCGCCGAAGGGTCGATGGAGAAGGTGCAGAACGACCCGAAGGTCATCGACGTGTATCTAGGCCATTGAGGAGGAAACCGACATGCTGAGCGTGAACAACCTGTTCGTCGCCTACGGGCAAAGCGAGGCGCTGCACGGCATCTCGTTCGAGGCGAACACCAAGGAAACCGTGGCCATCATGGGACGCAACGGCATGGGCAAGACCACCTTGTTCAAGAGCCTGATGGGCGTGCTGCCGACGAAGAGCGGCTCGGTGCAGGTGGCCGGCTCCGAGATCAGCCACGACGAGAGCTACAAGCGTGTGGCCAAGGGCATCGCCTACGTGCCGCAGGGCCGCATGATCTTCCCGACGCTCTCGGTCGAAGAGAACATCCAGACGGGCCTGGAGAACGCCAAGGTCAAGAAGATCCCCGAGGAGATCTACGCCCTCTTCCCGGTGCTGTGGGAGATGCGCCGCCGCAAGGGCGGCAACCTCTCCGGCGGCCAGCAGCAGCAGCTCGCGATCGCCCGTGCACTCGTCACCAATCCGAAGGTGCTGCTGCTCGACGAGCCGACAGAAGGCATCCAGCCTTCCATCATCAAGGACATCGCGAAGGCGCTCAACGAGATCCGCCGCCTGCGCGACATCACCATCGTCGTGAGCGAGCAGGTGCTGAGCTTCGCGATGGACGTGGCCGACCGGCTCTTCGTGATCGAAGGCGGGCGGCTCGTGCACGAGACGAAGCGCGCCGACACCGACGTCGCCCACATCAAGCAATACCTCTCCGTCTGAGCCCAACCCCCACCGAGGAGCTATCACCATGCCCGAAACCCTCATCAAGGTCGATCTCACCAAGCCCGCGCCCACCAACGAAGGCGTGCACAACCGCTGGCACCCCGACATCCCGATGGCCTGCTGGGTCAAGCCGGGCGACGACTTCGTGCTCGAGACCTACGACTGGACCGGTGGCTTCATCAAGAACAACGACTCCGCCGACGACGTGCGCGACATCGACCTCACCACCGTGCACTACCTGAGCGGCCCGGTCGGCGTGAAAGGCGCCGAGCCCGGCGACCTGCTGGTGGTGGACCTGCTCGACATCGGCGCCAAGGACGACAGCCTGTGGGGCTTCAACGGTTTCTTCTCGAAGAAGAACGGCGGCGGCTTCCTCACCGAGCACTTCCCGCAGGCGCAGAAGTCGATCTGGGACTTCCACGGCATGTTCACCACCTCGCGCCACGTGCCGGGTGTGAAGTACGCCGGCCTCATCCACCCCGGCCTGATCGGCTGCCTGCCCGACCCGAAGATGCTGGAGATGTGGAACACGCGCGAGCAGGCGCTGATCGACTCCGACCCCGAGACGAGTGGCCTGGCCAACCCGCCCTTCGCCGGCACCGCGCACATGGGCAAGCTGAAGGGCGATGCGCTGACCAAGGCCGCGGCCACCGGCGCGCGCACGGTGCCACCGCGCGAGCACGGCGGCAACTGCGACATCAAGGACCTGTCGCGCGGCTCGAAGATCTTCTTCCCGGTCTACGTCGACGGCGCCGGCCTCTCGGTGGGCGACCTGCACTTCAGCCAGGGCGACGGCGAGATCACCTTCTGCGGCGCGATCGAGATGGCCGGCTGGGTGCACATGAAGGTCAACCTGATCAAGGGCGGCATGGCCAAGTACGGCATCAAGAACCCGATCTTCAAGCCCAGCCCCATCACGCCGACCTACAACGACTACGTGATCTTCGAAGGCATCAGCGTCGACGAGTCGGGCAAGCAGTACTACCTCGACGTCAACGTCGCCTACCGCCAGGCCTGCCTGAACGCGATCGAGTACCTGAAGAAGTTCGGTTACTCGGGCGCGCAGGCCTATTCGATCCTCGGCACGGCGCCGGTGCAGGGCCACATCAGCGGCGTGGTCGACGTGCCGAATGCGTGTGCCACGCTGTGGCTGCCGACGCAGATCTTCGACTTCGACATCAACCCGAACGCCGCCGGGCCGCAGAAGTTCATCGACGGCTCGATCCAGATGCCGCTCTCGCCCGATCTCGTCTAGGAGCGACGCGCATGCCGACCTACGACTACGCCTGCGCCGACTGCGGCGGCTTCGATGCGTTCCGCACGCTGGCGATGCGCAACGAGGCGGCGGCGTGCCCCGATTGCGGGGCGCCGTCGCCGCGGGTGTTCGCCACCGCGCCGCGGCTCGGCTTGATGGAAGGCAGCACGCGCCGCGCGATGGAGACCAACGAGCGGGCCCGCCACGAGCCCAAACGTTCGGGCGACTACGCGCGGCTCAAGCACCCTGCCGGCTGCGGCTGCTGCTCGACGGGCGCCTCGCGCAAGGCCACCGTCACCGCGCCGAACGGGGCCAAGGCCTTTCCGAGCAAACGGCCCTGGATGATCAGCCACTGATCAGCGCAACGCCTCCTTGAGGAAGGCGGTGATGCGCGGGCCGGCGGCGGCCTGCCACGCGGCGCGGTCGAAGCCGTCCGGGTCTTCGGCGGGGTCGAGCCCGGGCGGGCCCAGGCGGCCGGTGCCGGTCTGGAAGATGGCGAAGTGGCCGGCGCGTTCGTCGCGGAAACAGGTGGCCTTGGGCAGTGCCGCGCACAGCGCCTCGGCGTGGAAGCGTGGCACGAGGTTGTCGTCGCGGGCGCCGTACTGCACGAGCACCGGCACGCGGATGCCGCCAAGCGACTCGGCCGCGAGGCCCATCACGAGTGGCGCATCGGCCACCACGGCGCGGATGCGCGGGTCGCGCCGGTCGACCGGCTCGCCCTGGCTGTCGGGCACCGGGGCCGGCTGGCTTTTGGTGAAGCCGCCCTGCAGGCACATCGTCGGGTCTTCGGCCAGGCCGCGCCCTTGCACGCTGCAATGCAGTGCCGCGCGCGAGGGCTGGGGCCTGGCGCCGGCCAGGGCGAGCACGGTGTGGCCGCCGGCCGAGGTGCCGATGGCGGCGATGCGTGTGTCATCGATCAGCGGCGCCCATCGCTCGCTCTTGAGCAACTGGTCGAGCACGCGGCTCAGGTGGCGCGGCCGCTCGGTGAAGTAGACCGGCCTGCCTTTCGCGCTCATGTCCTGGTAGTTCGAGCCTGGGTGACGGATCGCCACCACCACGTGGCCCGCGGTGGCCAGGGCCTCGGCCAGCCAGGCATGTCCGACGTCGGTGCCGCCGTTGCCGTGCGAGATCAGCACCAGCGGGTGGCGGCCCGCCCTGGGTGGGGCGCCGACGGCGGCCTTGAGCGTGAAGGGACCGAAGTGCTGGGTCTCGCTTTTCGCCGCGGTCGGGTACCAGACGATGCCGCCGACCTGGTCGGCCGGGCCGTCGCTGTGGGTGAGCGTCCAGCTTTCTCGTTGCAGGCCGACCTGGGCCAGGGCGGGGGCCGCACACGCGGCGGCCACCGTGAGGCCCGCGAGCCAGGATGTGAATGTGGATCGCATGGCGGCCGTCCTCCTGATGTGGTGTTGGGATGACGCGATTCTTCCCCCACCACGAGCGCCCGCCGAGGGCCCGTGTGACGAACGGCCCTGGGCTGGCGCGAAACGCCGCCGGCGAGGCGCCAGTGGCGGCTCGCCGCGCGGCGACGCGCTCAGCGGGCGTTGCTGCGCGAGGGCTGCGAGGCTGCGCGCCCGCCCACCCCGAGCCACCAGCGCAGCTTGGGCGCACCGGCGGAGGTGCTCATGCGCCGCTCGGTGGCGGCGGTGGCCGTGGGGGTGCCGCGGTTGTAGAGCACCGACACGCCGGTTTGCACGATGTCGACGCGGCCGTCGCCGTTCACGTCGCCCACCGCGAGGCC
>DASWSY010000556.1:0-3744 GCA_036402415.1 Rhizobacter sp.
GAATTGGCGCCGTCGGCCGTGATGACATTGAGCACGCCCGCCGGCATGCCGGCACGCTGCGCAAGTTCGGCCACGGCCAGGGCCGACAGCGGTGTCTGCTCGGCCGGCTTGATGACCACCGGGCAGCCAGCCGCCAGGGCAGGCGCAACCTTGCGCGTGATCATCGCGATGGGGAAGTTCCACGGCGTGATGGCCGCGCACACGCCCACCGGCTGCTTGATGACCAGGTAACGCTTGTTGTTGTCGGTGGTGGGCACGGTTTCGCCGTACACGCGCCGCGCCTCTTCGGCGAACCACTCGATGAAGCTTGCGCCGTAGGTCACCTCGCCCTTGGCCTCGGCCAGCGGCTTGCCCTGCTCGGCGGTCATGATGCGGGCCAGGTCGTCGGCATGCTGGTGCAGCAGATGGAACCACTTCATCAGGATGGAGGCGCGCTCCTTGGCGGTTTTCGCGCGCCACTGCGGCCAGGCGGCGTGGGCGGCTTCCAGGGCCTTGCGGGTTTCGGCCGCACCGAGGTTGGCCACGTCGACGAGCTTCTGCCCGGTGGCAGGGTCGACCACGTCGAAGCGGCTGCTGCCGCCCACCCATTCACCCTGGACGAGCGCGTTGCTGCGCAGCAGGCTCTGGTCGGCGAGTTGGGCGAGAGGGGATGCTTTCATGTCCATGGCGAGGTCTCCGGCGGGGCAGCGGTCCATGATAAGTCGCACCCTTTGCCGCCCGGGGCAGCAGGGCTTCGCGAGAGGGCCCCACCTATAATCGCGACCCCCGGTAAATCAAGCACTTACCGCGGGTCCACCCCCTGAAAGCGATTGGCATGAAAGCCTCTGAAATCCGTTCGCAGTTCCTGAAGTTCTTCGAGTCCAAAGGCCACACCATCGTGCCGTCGAGCCCGGTCGTGCCGGGCGACGACCCGACGCTCCTGTTCACCAACGCCGGGATGAACCAGTTCAAGGACGTCTTCCTCGGCTTCGACAAGCGCCCGTATTCGCGCGCCACCACCGCGCAGAAGTGCATCCGCGCCGGCGGCAAGCACAACGACCTCGAGAACGTGGGCTACACCGCGCGGCACCACACCTTCTTCGAGATGCTGGGCAACTTCAGCTTTGGCGACTACTTCAAGCACGACGCCATCCAGTACGCGTGGGAGCTGCTGACCGAGGTCTACAAGCTGCCCAAGGAAAAGCTCTGGGTCACCGTCTACGCCGAGGATGATGAGGCCTACGAGATCTGGAACAAGACGGTGGGCGTGCCGGCCGAGCGCATCGTGCGCATCGGCGACAACAAGGGCGCACGCTACGCCTCCGACAACTTCTGGATGATGGGCGACACCGGCCCTTGCGGCCCGTGCACCGAGATCTTCTACGACCACGGCCCCGAGGTCGCCGGCGGCCCGCCCGGGTCGCCCGACGAAGACGGCGACCGCTACATCGAGATCTGGAACAACGTGTTCATGCAGTTCAACCGCGACGAAGCGGGCGTGATGCACAAGCTCCCCAAGCCGAGCGTGGACACCGGCATGGGCCTGGAGCGCATCACCGCGGTGCTGCAGCATGTGCACTCGAACTACGAGATCGACCTCTTCGTGAACCTTCTCGCCGCGGCGAAGAAGGCGGTCGAAGCCGCCGGCGGCACGAATGTCGACGGTGCGTCGCCCTCGCTGAAGGTGATCGCCGACCACATTCGTGCCTGCACCTTCACGGTCGTCGACGGCGTGATCCCGAGCAACGCGGGCCGCGGCTACGTGCTGCGCCGCATCGCGCGCCGCGCCATCCGCCACGGCTACAAGCTGGGCGCGCGCAAGCCCTTCTTCCATGCGCTGGTGCCGGCGCTCGTCGAGCAGATGGGTGAGGCCTACCCCGAGCTGCGCCAGGCCGAGAAGCGTGCGACCGAGGTGCTCAAGCAGGAAGAGGAAGCCTTCTTCCGCACCATCGCCAACGGCATGGAGATCCTCGACAAGGCGCTGGCGAGCGGTGCGAAGCAGATCGACGGCGACACCGCCTTCAAGCTGCACGACACCTACGGCTTCCCGGTCGACCTCACGGCCGACGTGTGCCGCGAGCGTGGCGTGACGGTCGACGAGGCGCGCTTCAACCAGCTCCTCGACGAGCAGCGCACCCGTGCCCGCGAGGCGGGCAAGTTCAAGATGGCGCAGGGCCTGGAGTACTCGGGCGCGGCGACCACCTTCCACGGCTACGAGAAGCTGATCCACGACACCGCCACCGTGACGGCGATCTACGTCGACGGCACGTCGGTGCCCGAAGCCCGCTCGGGCGACGACGCGGTGGTCGTGCTCGACCACACGCCTTTCTATGCCGAGAGCGGAGGCCAGGTGGGCGACGTGGGCGAGCTGCGCAACCCGAGCTCGCGCTTCGTCGTCGAAGACACGATCAAGGTGCAGGCGGCCGTGGTCGGCCACCACGGCCGTGTGGCCGAAGGCACGATCAAGGTGGGCGATGTGCTCAACGCGAAGGTCGACGCCGACAAGCGTGCGAAGACCGTGCGCAACCACAGCGCCACGCACCTGATGCACAAGGCGCTGCGCGAAGTGCTTGGCCCCCACGTGCAGCAGAAGGGCTCGCTCGTGAACGCCGAGCGCACGCGTTTCGACTTCGCTCACAACGGGCCGATGACCGACGAGCAGATCCGCAAGGTCGAGGCGATCGTCAACGCCGAGATCCTGGCCAATGCCGCGACCAACGCACGCGTGATGCCCATCGACGAGGCGCAGAAGAGCGGCGCGATGATGCTCTTCGGCGAGAAGTA
Source organism: Rhizobacter sp. (assembly GCA_036402415.1). GTDB lineage: Bacteria > Pseudomonadota > Gammaproteobacteria > Burkholderiales > Burkholderiaceae_C > Rhizobacter. The sequence goes on from DASWSY010000556.1 coordinate 2,764, forward strand.
CGGCGACGAGGTGCGCGTGCTCGACATTGGCACCAGCCGTGAACTCTGCGGCGGCACCCACGTGCAGCGCACCGGCGACATCGGCCTCTTCAAGGTGGTGGCCGAAGGCGGCGTGGCCGCCGGCATCCGCCGCATCGAGGCGGTGACGGGCGAGAACGCGCTCGCCTACCTGCAGTCGCTCGAGGCGACCGTGAACCAGGTGGCGGGCACGCTGAAGGCGAGCCCCGCCGAGGTCACCGGCCGCATCGGCCAGGTGCTCGATCAGGTGCGCTCGCTCGAAAAGGAACTGGCCACGCTCAAGGGCCGGCTTGCCAGCGCCCAGGGCGACGAGCTGATGAGCCAGGCCGTCGACGTGAAGGGCCTGAAGGTGCTCGCCGCCACGCTCGACGGTGCCGATGCCCGGGCCCTGCGCGAGACCATGGACAAGCTGAAGGACAAGCTCAAGAGCGCGGCCATCGTGCTGGCCGCCGTCGATGGCGGCAAGGTGCAGCTCGCGGCCGGTGTCACGGCCGACAGCACGGGCAGGGTGAAGGCGGGCGAACTCGTCAACTTCGTCGCGCAGCAGGTGGGCGGCAAGGGCGGTGGCAAGCCCGACATGGCCATGGCCGGCGGCACCGATCCGCAGAATCTCGGCGCGGCGCTGGCCTCGGTACGGGGCTGGGTGGCCGAACGGATGTGACGCATCCCATGCGGCGCGTCCTCGGCCTGATGCTGTGTTGCTGGGCCGGCGCTGCGCCGGCCCAAGAGGGGCCTGTCCCCTTGTCGGCCTGGGCCACGCCGCAGGGGGCTGCGCGCCTGTTCATCCATGCGTGCGTGCAGACCAACGCCGAAGAAGCCGCCGCCGTCGACTGGGCGCTCGCCCAGGGTTTCGAACCCGTGGACCCGATGCGCGGCACCATGGACGGCCTGCTCGCGGGCCAGCCGGGCAGCGTGCTGGCCGCGCCGGGCACGCGCAGCCAGGTGCTGCTGGCGGCAGCGACC
>DASWSY010000557.1:0-3909 GCA_036402415.1 Rhizobacter sp.
GGCTTGCCGCCGTCGAGGCCCCACTTGAACATGCGCATCGAGTCCGACAGCGTCTCCTCGCCGCCGGCGAGCTTGTGGTGCATCGCGTCGCGCGTGGCAGCGCTGCCCAGGTGCGTGAGCCCGGTGCCGCTGACCAGGCAACGGGCCGGATCGGGGTGGGTGACGGGCGGCAGCACGCGGCGCTCCTGCTGCAGCAGCGCGTACGGCAGCGCCGCACCCGACATGCCGCTGGCCTCGGCGACGGCCTCGAGCCCGACACCCCGCGCCAGCGCCGCTTCGGCCAGCGCGTAGGTGCTGCGAAAGCCGGCGATGCGGCGCACGCCGTCGTCGCTCACACGGCCCACGCTCGGGGCGCCGTCGTCGTCGATGAACTGGATGAGTCTCATGGGCTCTGGGGAAGGGGTCGGCTGAAAAAGGTGCCGCATGGTACGAAGCGCTGAGATAACTTCCTAATAGATATTTGCCGGCAACCGATATACGATTTCTTATCAATAGAAACCCGAATCCCGCATGTCGACCAACTACACCCACTGGTTCATCCGCGCCCGCCTGAAGACGCGGCAACTGCTGCTGCTGGTGGCCCTGGCCGAGGAAGGCAACATCCACCGCGCGGCCCAGGTGCTCAACATGACGCAGCCGGCCGCGTCGAAGCTGCTGAAGGACCTGGAAGACGTGCTGGAAGTCCCGCTCTTCGAACGCCTGCCACGCGGCATGCGGCCCACCTGGTACGGCGAGACCATGATTCGCCACGCGCGGGTGGCGCTGGCGAGCCTGAACCAGGCGCACGACGAGCTCACCGCCCTGAAAGCCGGCCGCTTCGGACAGGTGAGCGTGGGCGCCATCACCTCGCCGGGCCTGGTGCTGCTGCCGCCGGCCGTCGCGCTGGTGAAGCAGGAGCACCCGAGCCTCAACGTCTCATTGCAGATCGAAACCAGCGACGTGCTGATGGAGCGCCTGTCGCACGGCAAGGTCGACATGCTGGTGGCGCGCCTCTTCGCCCAGCACGACAAGACCGACCTGCGCTACGAGGTGCTGGCCGAGGAACCGGTGTCGGCGATCACGCGCCCGGGCCACCCGCTGCTCAGCGTGTCGCAGCTCGGCCTGCGCGACGTGGTGAGCGCCGGCTGGATCGTGTCGCCCTCGGGCAGCGTGCTGCGCCACCGCTTCGACCTCATGTTCCAGGAAGAAGGGCTGGAGCCGCCGGTCAACATCATCGAAACGAGCGCCCTGCTCTTCATCACCAAGATGCTGCAGCAGAGCGACATGATCGCGGCGGTGGCGAGCGACGTGGCGCGCTACTACGCCTCGCACGGCATCGTGTCGATCCTGCCGATCGACCTGCCCTGCCACATGGATGCCTTCGGGCTCATCACCCGGACCGACAAGCTCCTGTCGCCGGCGGCGAAGGTGATGCTGAAGGCGCTCAAGACCACTGCGGTCACGGTGTACGGCACGCGCTTCGAGCCTTCGGTGGATGACTTGGACTGAGCGGGCCGAGGGCCGTCAGGTCCAGCCGGCGTCCACCGTGAACTCTTGTGCGGTGCACATTGCGGAATCGTCGGACGCCAGGAACAGCACCATGCTCGCGATGTGCTCCGGCATCAGCTTGTCGGGGATGCACTGGTTACGCGCGATCTCCCTTTCGCCCTCGGCGTCGAGCCACAGCTTCACCTGCCGCTCGGTCATCACCCAGCCCGGCGTCACCGTGTTGACGCGGATGCGGTCCTTGCCCAACCCCGACGCCAACCCCCGCGTCAGGCCATTCACCGACGACTTCGACACCGCGTAGCACGGGTAGTCGCTGTTCTTGGCCTGCCAGCCGATGGAGCCGACGTTGACGATGGAGCCGAAGCCCAGGCGCTTCATGCCGGGCACCACCGACTGGATGGCGAACATCGCCGGGCGCTGGTTGATGGCGATGCGGTTGTCGTAGTACTCGGGGGTGATCTCCTCCAGCGTGTGCCGGTCGTCGCTCGCCACGTTGTTGACCAGCACCGCGAAGTCGCCCAGCGCCCGGGCCGCATCGGCGATGGCCGACTGCAGGGCCGCCACGTCGCGCACGTCGCAGCGGCGCCACCAAGGCGAGTGAGCCTCGAGCTTGTGCGCCAGGGCCCGGCTCGACGCCTCGTCGATGTCGACGAAGGCCACCCGCGCACCCTGCGCGACGAAGGCTTCGACCAGTGCGGCGCCGATGCCGCTGCCGCCGCCGGTGATGAAAACCGGGCGGCCCTGGAGGCTCGGGTAGCGGGCTGACGAGGGGGAAAACATGCGATCTCCTGAGGTATTGCAATTTATATATGTCACGAGATTATTTCTTTATTTTTCTATTATCAATGTGCCTTGCTAGCATGCGCCGCGTCAAGCGTTATCGCGCACGACCACTGAGGACGACAACGAATGGATTCGAAGAAGAAACCCGACGGCAAGCCCGAAGACCGCCCCGTGCGGCGCAGCCAGGCCTGGTTCGGCAAGCAGGACCGCGACGGGTTCATGCACCGCAGCTGGATGAAGAACCAGGGCTACCCGCACGACCTGCTGGACGGCCGCCCCATCATCGGCATCTGCAACACCTGGAGCGAGCTCACGCCGTGCAACGGCCACTTCCGTGAACTGGCCGAGTTCGTGAAGCGGGGCGTCTACGAAGCCGGCGGCTTCCCGCTCGAATTCCCGGTGATGTCGCTCGGCGAGACGCAGCTGCGACCGACTGCCATGCTCTTTCGCAACCTCGCCAGCATGGACGTCGAGGAGTCGATCCGCGGCAACCCGATGGACGGCGTGGTGCTGCTCATGGGCTGCGACAAGACCACGCCTTCGCTGATGATGGGCGCGGCGAGCTGCGACCTGCCGACCATCGGCCTGTCGGGCGGGCCCATGCTCAACGGCAAGTTCCGCGGCCAGGACATCGGCTCGGGCACTGGTGTCTGGATGATGAGCGAGATGGTGCGCGCCGGCGAGATGACGATGGACGAGTTCACCGCCGCCGAATCGTGCATGCACCGCTCCACCGGCACCTGCATGACCATGGGCACCGCCTCCACGATGGCGAGCATGGTCGAGGCGCTGGGCATGTCGCTGCCCGAGAACGCCGCCATTCCCGCCGCCGACACCCGCCGCAAGCGCCTCGCGCAGCTCACCGGCCGGCGCATCGTCGAGATGGTGAAGGAAGACCTGCGCATGTCGAAAATCCTCACCCGCCAGGCCTTCGAGAACGCCATCCGCACCAACGCCGCCATCGGTGGCTCGACCAACGCGGTGGTGCACCTCCTGGCCATCGCCGGGCGCATGGGCATCCCGCTCACGCTGGAAGACTTCGACAAGCTGGGCGCCGAAATGCCCTGCATCCTGAACCTGCAGCCCTCGGGCAAGTACCTGATGGAGGACTTCTACTACGCCGGCGGCCTCCCCGCGGTGCTGCGCGAGATCGCACCCAGGCTGCACCTCGACGCGCCCACGGTGAACGGCAGGACCATCGGCGAGAACATCGCCAACGCCCCTTGCTACAACCGCGAGGTCATCATGACGCCGGAAGAGCCCTTCATGCCCGACGCCGGCATCGCCGTGCTGCGCGGCAACCTGGCCCCCAACGGCGCGGTGATCAAGCCGTCGGCCGCGTCGGCCCACCTGCTCAAGCACCGCGGCCGCGCCGTCGTGTTCGAGAACATCGAAGACTTCCACGCCCGCATCGACGACCCCGAGCTCGACATCGACGAGCACTGCGTGATGGTGCTCAAGAACTGCGGCCCGCGCGGCTACCCCGGCATGGCCGAAGTGGGCAACATGGGCCTGCCGCCCAAGCTGCTGCGGCGCGGCATCAAGGACATGGTGCGGATCAGCGACGCGCGCATGTCGGGCACGGCGTACGGCACCGTCGTGCTGCACACGGCGCCCGAGGCCGCGGCCGGCGGGCCG
>DASWSY010000558.1:0-8111 GCA_036402415.1 Rhizobacter sp.
AGGCAGACGGTGAAGCCCGAGCCCGGGTCGATGCGGCAGTGGGGGCTGCTGTCGGCGCTGCGCTTGACTTCATGGATGCCCTCGGTGCCGGCCACGAAGTAGCGGCCGTTGAGGAAGAGCCCGCGTTCGGTCGACTTGAGCTGCGTGGGCGACACCAGCGTGTCGGCGTGGGCCGGGGCGGCGAGGCCGAGCGCGAGCGCGCACAGCAGCAAGGGCTTGGTCAGGAGTGGGTGCATGGAAGGACCTCTGGTTGTCTCCGGGTTGAGGGGCCTGCGGCGGCAGGGCCCGGCGGTTATAGGCAGCGCCTCGCCGGCCTCGAATACCCAAATCGGGTTAAGCCGCGATGCGTCTTGACAGCGTCGCCGGCCCCACGCTCGACCACGACCCCGCGTGGCTCGCGCTCATCGACGAGCTGTACGCGCTGGCCGAGTCCACGCCGGCCGATGCGGCACTGCGCCGCGGTTGGCCGGCACCGTGGCGTCCGCTGATGGCGCGCGTGGCCCAGCGCCTCGGTGCCGTCTCGGTACAAGCCGGCGCGCCGCGCACGGTGCAATCGCCCGGTTGCGGTGCGGGTCTTCTGTCTCACCGCCGCATCACCGGCGGGCCGGTGGTCACGGCGGTGAGCGTGTCGCCCGAGGGGTTTTCTGCCCTGCAGGCGCAGGCGTTCCGCGCCTTCTGCGCGCACCTCGATTCGGCGCTCTCGCTGATGGCGACGCTGCGCGCCACGCAGCAGGACCTGGCCGCGCTGCACGGCGTGGTCGATGCACTCCCGCTCGGCGTGGTGGTGCTCGACGAGCACCTGGAGGTGGCGCTGCTCAACCGCCCCGCCCGCGCGCTGCTGCAGCGTGGCGGGCCCTTGGCGCTGCACGCGCAGCGGCTGTGCGTGCCGGCGCAGGCGGTGGCGTTCGAGCAGGCCCTGCAGGCCTTCGCGGCCGATGCCGCGCGCCAGCAGCAGCGCCTCTCGCTCGACGGGCTCGACGTCGAACTGCAGAAGCTTCGCGGCCCGGCGGGCGGCGTCCTGCTGCTGGTGCAAGAGCGTTGCGCGCAGGGCGGGCCGCGCGAGATCGCCGCGCCGCCCGCGGCGCTGGCGAAGTGTCTGCAGCACGAGCATGGCCTGAGCGGGGGCGAGCTCCTGCTTGCGTGGCAGCTCGCGCAGGGCATGTCGCTGAAGCAATACGCGGCGCTTTCGGGCCGCTCGTGCGAGACGGCGCGGGCGCAGCTCAAGTCGGTGTTTCGCAAGCTGCGCATCGCCGACCAGAAAAGCCTGGGCATGGGGCTCTTCGAGGCGCTGCACGCGGTGTCGCTGCAGCCGATGGGCGAATGCCTGGCCGCGGCGGTGGCGGCGCGCGCGGCGGCGGGTGCCGAACCCCGGGCGGGGCTGCCATGGGCGTGATCGAACGCGAGCTGGCCTCGGGCGGGCCGGCCGAGGCGCTGCTCGAAACCATCTACCAGTCGGTGCTGCAACCCGACCAGCCCTGGCGCCTGCACCAGCAACTGCTGCAGCACTTCCGCGAAGACCGCAGCCGCGACGACACGCCGCTCACGCGGGCCATCCTCGGCCACCTCAAGCGTGCGCTGCGGCTGGGCGCGGCGCACTCGGCGATGCAGCGCGAGCGCCAGCGCGTGCTGGCGGTGATCGACGCCGTGGCACCGCCGGTGGTGGTGATCGACGGCGATCGGCGCGTGCTCGGCTTCAACCGCGCGGCCGAGGCCCTGGTGCAGGCGGGCGGTGCGTTCACGCTGCACGAGGGCCGTCTGCAATGCGGCGAGCCCGAGGTGCTCGACGCGCTGATGGCCGAGGCCGGCCGCCGGTCGTATGCGAGCGCGCGTGTCGGCGGGCCCGTGAACGGCGTGCTGGCCTACCTCTACAGGAACCAGGCGACGGTGGGGCGCGTGGCCTCGTACTCGTTGCTGCTCGTCGACCGGCAGCGCTGCATCCAGCGCTCGATCGCCCACCTGGGCCAGCGCACCGGCCTTACCGCGCGCGAAGCCCAACTGATCGAGCTCGCGGTGCAGGGCCTCGACCACGACGCGATCTGCGCGCGCACGCAGATCACGCGCCACACCCTGCGCCAGCATTTCAAGCACATCTACGCCAAGACCGGCGTGCACCACCACACGGCTCTGCTCGCGCTGGTGTTGCGCAACATCGTGCTGGAGCAGGCGAGCAGCAGCCACAACCCGCAGCTCCTGCCGCACATCACCGGCCTCGCGCACACGCGGCTGCTGCGGCTGGCCGACGGGCGCCAGCTCTGCTACGCCGAATACGGCGCGGCGGGCGGCGTGCCGGTGCTGTACTTCCATGCGCTCAATGCCTCGCGCCTGGAGCTGCTCATCCACGCCGAACGCCTGCGCGCGCACGGCATCCGCCTGATCGCGGTCGACCGGCCCGGCTACGGCCACAGCAGCTTCATCGAGCGCCATGACTACCGCGACTACACCGCCGACCTGCGCACGCTGCTCGACGAGTTGCAGCTCGACCGCGTGCACCTGCTCAGCGCCTCGGCCGGCTGTGCGCATGCGCTGCACACCGCGTGGGCGCTGCCCGAGCGGGTGGCGGGCGTGCACTGCACGGCGGTCGTGCCGCCGATCGGGCACATCCTTGCCTCGCCCTCGCCGTCCACGCTCAACAGCATGCTCAACCAGTTCTTCCGCGTGGTGCCGAGCCTCCTGCGGCCGGCCTTGCAGCTCGCGTTCCACGGTCAGACGGTGGAGTCGCTGCTGAGTGCGGTGGCGGCGGGGCGCAACACCGCCTTCAGCCTCGCGCCGGCCGACATCGCCTACATGACGGCGCCCGAGCACCTGCCGTACTTCGTGGCCTCGATGATGGAATCCTTGCGGCAGGGTTCGAACGCCTGGGCGATGGAGAGCGTGCTCATCAACCGCCCCTGGAGCATCGACCTGCGCCGGCTGCACGTGCCGGTGCACCTGTGGCACGGCAGCGAAGACGGCCTGGTGCCGACCGACATGGTGGCGAGCTTCGCCCGCGCCTGCCCCGGCGCCACGCTCACGGTGCTCGAGGGCCAGACGCACCTGCTCGCCTTGCGCAACATCGAGCGGCTCGCCGGCGCCATCGGCACGGCGTTTGCCCGTGGTGAGACATGCCCTGAAGTGCCGCCAGGAGACGACCATGCCCCAGCTCGACCCCCACACCCTGAAGACTTTGCGTGACCGCCTCGATGCACGCGAAGCCGAGCTTGGCCGCGAAGTGCGCGAGGTGGCCGCGGAGCGTGACGACACGCCGTCGAAGCTGCCGCGCAACCAGGTCGAGGACGACGGCGAGCAGAGCGAGCAGCGCTTCCGCGAGTCGGTGCGCCATGCCGAACGCGAGCGCGACATGCTGGAGCTGCGCGAGATCGCCGCGGCGCGCGACCGCATGGCCGCCGGCGACTACGGGCGTTGCATCGACTGCGAGGCCGACATCCCGCCGGCGCGGCTGCAGGCCCAGCCCTGGGCCTCGCGCTGCATCGCCTGCCAGGAGCTGCACGAGCAGCGCTTCCCGCCGCAACTGCGGGTGAGCCAGACGAGCGAGCGCCGGCTCAGCTAGCGGTCCGGCTCACACCCGCGCGTCGCGCGCTTCTGCACCGCCTGGAACACGCGCCCGCGGATGAGCTGCAGCGCCTGTGCGCGCTGGTTGCTCTCGGGCGACACGGTCGAGGTCGCCGCCACCACCACGTTCAGCGGCGGGTGCACCCAGATCCACTGGCCGCCGAAGCCGTTGGCCATGGCGGTCGAGCCGGAGGGCAGCCACCACGCCAGCCCGTAGGGCATGCGCGCGGGCGGCCCGCCTTCGCTGTGCGCGCGCAGGGTCTGCGCGGCGAAGCCCGGCGGCAGCACGGCACGGCCGTCCCACTGGCCGTCCTGCAGGAAGAGCTGGCCGAGCCGGGCCATGTCGACGGTGCGCATCTGCACCAGCCCGTGCCGGTAAGACGGGGTGGCCATGCCGAGCGGCTGCACGAGCTGCGCCTGCACGTAGCCCGCGAGCGGCTGGCCGCCCGTCTTCTGCAGCACCGCGGCGGTCAGCCCCGGCACGCTGTTGTCGTAGGCGAAGGCCTGGCCCGGGTCGGCGCGCAGCGGCCGCTGCCAGGCTTTCTCGGGCGTGAGCGGCGGCGCGGTGCCGGTTGCGTCGTCGACCTGGAAGCCGGGCGTCAGCGCGAGCAGGTGGCGCACGGTGATGGCCCGGCTGCGCGGGTCGGGGTTGAGCGGCTGCCATTCGGTCATCAGGTCGAGCACCGGCGTGTCGAGCGAGGCGAGGTGGCCTTGCTGGAGCGCCGCCCCGGCGAGCGCGGCCAGGGCGGTCTTGGTGACCGACTGCGTGTCGCGCAGCGCCTCGGGCTGGCCGTCGCGGTGGTACTGGTAGGCGATGCGCCCTTCCAGCACCACCACCAGGCTCTGCACGTCGGGCAGCCGTTCGCCGATGCCGCGGTCGAAGGCGGCGAAGGCCTCGGCATCGAGTGCTTGTTCTTCCGGCGTGGCCGCGCGCCAGGTGCAGGCGGCGTGGGTCGGCGCGACGGCGGCGGCGAGGACGAAGGCCAGCAGCGGGCCGGCGAAACGAGCGGGTCGGGGCATGGGGGCTGCGGGCAGTGGCACGGTGCCGGCCATGCTAAGGCCCGAGGTCGCCTCAGCCCGCCATGCCCTTGCGGCGCACCGGCAGGCACACCTCGACGAGCGAGTCGGGCCGGGTGGGGTCGAAGGCCTCGTCGTAGCGTTCGAAATAGGGGCCGTCGACCTGCTCGTAGTTCGACTGCGGCAGCCGGCGTTCGAAGATCTCGCCGAAGCCGGCGGCCAGGCCCGAGAGCGGGAAGCGGAAGCAGGCGTAGTGGCCCGCGGGCAGGGTGACGGTCTCCATGCCGGACGGGGTGCGGTCGGCGCGCGAGACCGACACGGCGGCCCAGTAGTCGAGCGCGCGCATGTCCGCGGAATGCCGCATGACGCCGTAGCTCACCTCGGGCTCGAGCGGGTGCTCGATCTCGGAGACACGGTCCATGAAACGCGGCCACAGGGCCGGGATGTCGGGCGACATGGGCTGCGTCTTGAGGTGCAGGCCCATCACGGTGAGGGCGGGGCGTTCGACGATGTGCAGGGTCATGGGACGGTCCTCCGTGTGGCAGGTCATGGCGCCGGATGCGCCTCCCTGCAAGACGAGCGACCCTCCCGCTTTTCGACAGCCCCCAGATCAGGACAAACCCTGGGGCCTCGACACCGTGTAGTGGAAGACCTTGGCCACGATCTGCCAGCGGCCGTCCAGCTTCACGAGCGTGAGGAAGTCGGTGAAGTGCTTCGGCGGGATCGAGCATTCCACCTGCGCGAAGGCGGTCACCGGGCCCGCGAACTCGATGCCCAGGATGCGGTCGGTGCGCGCGTGGCCCTGGCTCGCCGGCGAGGGCCGCGCGTCGACGAGGGGAAAGTACTGCGCCATGTCGAGCGTGAGCAGCGTGCCCTCGGTCGCGCAGTGGTAGCGCGCCTCGGGATGGAAGACGCGCCGCAGGCGCGTGGTGTCGCTGTGGTGCAGGCCGTCGAAATAGTCGCCCAGCACGGCGCTCACCTCGGCCAGGGCCTCGGCGCCGTTCATGCGCGGGGCCTCGCGCGCCAGTCCGGCACGCTCAGGCCGGCCACGCCCCAGTTGTCGAGCTCGACCTCGTCGATCACCACGTAGGTGGTGGCCGGGTCCTTCTGCAGCACCCGCTGGAGCAGCGTGGTCACGCCGGCGATCAGCTCGGCCTTCTGTTCGCGCGTCACGCCTTCGCGCGTGACCTTGATGTTGACGTAGGGCATGGCGGGCTCCTTCAGTTGTAGCGGCGCACGAGTGCGGCCAGGCGCCCGCCGAAGGCGCGCGCCGTGGCCAGGTCGCCGGCGGCCAGCTCGTCGGCGCTCGCATCGGCGGGCGTCGTGGCCATCAGCCCGGCGAACGAGGCGAGGTAGTTGAGGTCTTCGCGCGTCGAGGCCTTCAGGTTCGCGGGCGGCAGGCCGGTGCTCGCCCACAGCATGCCGTGCTGCTGAGAGAGCGTGAACATCGCGTGCAGCGCTGCGAGCTTGTCGCCGTTCATGCCGGCGCTGTTGGTGAAGCCTGCGGCGAGCTTGTCCTTCCAGCCTTGCCGGGCCCAGACGGCGGAGCTCGCGTCGGCGAACTTCTTGAACTGCCAGCTCACGTTGCCCATGTAGGTGGGCGAACCGAAGACGATGGCGCGCGAGGCGCCCAGGCGCTCCCAGGCCTCGGGCGGCAGATCGCCCTGGGCGTCGATGGCCAGCAGCGTGCCGCCGCTGCCCTGGGCCACGGCCTGCGCCACCTGGCCGGTGTGGCCGTAGCCGCTGTGAAAGACGATGCTGATGGGGGATGACATGGCGATGCGGTCGTAGTGGAGGAATGGCCGTCAGCGTATTCATCGCCCTGGCATCGATAAACTGGCTGCCATGCACTTCATTCATTACATGAGGTAATCGATGGCGCGAGACACGGCGGGCGTGATGCTCGGCAGCATCGAGCTCTTCTGTGCGGCGGCCGAGCTCGAGAGCTTCACCGCCGCGGCCACGCAGGCCGGCATCACGCCCGCCGCGGTGAGCCGCGCGGTCGGCCGGCTGGAAGAGCGGCTCGCGGTGCGGCTCTTCGTGCGCAGCACGCGCCGCATGCGCCTCACCGAGGCCGGCCGGGCCTACCACGCGCAATGCCGGCAGGCGCTGGCGCAGATCGTCGAGGCCGAACGCGAGCTGACGGGGCGGCAGGCCGAGGCGGCGGGGCTCATCCGCATCAGTGCGCCCACCACCTTCGGCCACTCGGTGCTGCTGCCGCTGCTGCCGGCCTTCCGCAAGCGCTATCCGAAGGTGAGCCTCGAGGTGCAGATCAGCAACCGCAACGTCGACTTCACCGAAGACAGCTTCGACCTCGCGATCCGTGCCCGCACGCCGCCCGACTCGGGCCTGGTCGCACGCACGCTGATGGAGGCCGAGCTGGTGGTCGCCGCCTCGCCCGCCTACCTGCGTCGTGCGGGCCGGCCGAAGTCGCTCGCGGACCTCGCCGCGCACGAGTGCATCCAGTTCGTGCTGCCGCGCACCGGGCAGAAGGTGGCGTGGGAGTTCCGCGACGAGGGGCGCGACCTGCAGGTGGAGACGCACGGCCACTACACCGTGACCGAGGACGTGCTGGCCACGCTGACCCTCGCCCGTGCGGGCGCGGGGCTGGTGCAGACGCACCGCTTCCTGATGGCGCAGGACCTCGCCGACGGCACGCTGGTGGAGGTGCTGCAGCGCTTCGGCGGGCGCTCGCGGCCCTTCTCGGTGGTCTACCCCGGCACGCGCCACATGCCGCTGCGCGTGCGGCTCTTCATCGACTTCCTGGTGGCGCAGGCGCAGCGCCTGCCCTAGCGCGCCGCTGGTGCTCGACGGCTCAGCGGTGGCGGCCTTCGACCAGGCGGTCGGGCACGACGTTGGCCACGACGAGGCGGCCCTCTTCCTTCACCACGTAGACCGTGAACGGCCGCGCGGCCGGCGTCGCGTCGGCGTACTGCATCCACATGTAGAACGCGAAGCCCTGCTGGCCCGCCGCGTCGGTGGTGCGGGCGATGGTCACGCTCCTGCCCGGCTCGCGGCCGCGCTGGAAGAAGGGCAGGATCTGCGACTGCAGCACACGCTTGACCGCCTCGTCGCCGGTGCGTTCGACGAGGCCGCGGCTCAGCAGCGCGTGCGTGCCGGCCACGTCGCCGGCCATCGAGCGCGCGACGAACTCGTCGGCGGCCCGGCGGAAGGGCTGGCTGTCCTGCGCCATGCGCAGGTCCTGCACCACGCTCGGCGTGGCGGCGCGCGCCTCGCTCAGGCCCGAAGCCAACGAGGCGGCCAGCCACAGGGACAGGAGGATGCGTCGACGGTTCATGGCGGGGCTCCTTGCGAAAGCACGCACTGTCGCGGGCCGCGGTTTCGACGGCGTTTCGGCGCACGCCGGCTTTGTTTCGTTTGTTGAGGTCGGTACGGCGGACGCGAACTGCCGCAATTTCCTCCTGCGGCCGCCGCCGCGGGCCGGCCACGCCCGGCGGCCGGTGCGGGCGCCCGGATTGCCGAGGTGACCACCTTCACCCCACGCACAGGAGACGCCATGCACCCCGACGACGACCCCACCCCTT
>DASWSY010000559.1:0-1697 GCA_036402415.1 Rhizobacter sp.
CTGTCAGCTGCGTCTCGGCCAGCCGCTATCAACAACAGCGGTCATTCAATGCGAAAAGGCTAAGGTCCGCTATCAGTCTTAATGGGTCACTCGTTATGGCCACTGCGCCTTAACGGCGCAGCACAAGGGCGCTGTCACTGAGACACGGCATCACCACGAGCGCAGATCACTCCGAGACCTCCGCCGCGCCAAGCGCCCGCTCCACGGCCCGCAACGCGCGCCCACAGTCATCCCGATTCAGCCCACCCCCCAGGCACAGCCGCAGCCCTTCCGGCGGCTGCCGATCCGTCGAGAACGCACTGGCCGCCACCGCCGCCACCCCCAGCTCCCGCAAGGCACCCGCAATCTGCGTCGCAGACGACCCCGCGTTGGCATCCCCTTCCGGCAACGGCAACCACCCATGGAACCCCTGCGGGTGCACCCGCAGTCCATACGCCCCGAGCCGCTCCCGCATCAGCGCGCTGCGCCACCCGCACTCCGCCCGCACCGCCGCCAGCACCTCGCGCCCGTGGCCCTGCTCCAGCCAGTGCGAGACCACCGCGTTGATGAAGGGCGAGGCCATCACCGTCGTCGCGCGCAGGGCGCCGGCCAGGCGCTGCTGGGCGGCGTGCGTCGGCGCCAGCACGTAGGCCACGCGCATGCCAGCGCCCAGCCACTTCGACAAACCGCTGATGTAGTACGTCAGCGCGCCGGCGTAGTCGGCCAACGCCGGCGGGGTGGCGGCGGGCAGCATGCCGTAGGCGTCGTCTTCGATGATGGGGATGCTCAAGCGCAGCGCGATGTCGGCGATCTGCTCGCGGCGGCGCATGGGCAGCGTGGCGGTGGTGGGGTTGTGGATGTTCGGGCAGAGGTAGATCGCGCCCACGGGCGTGCTCTTGCACGCGGCCTCCAGCTCCTCGGGCACGAGGCCGTGCTCGTCCATCGTGATGGGCAGGAGCTGGGTGCCGAGCTGCGCGGCAATGGCCTTCAGGCCGGGGTACACCAGGCTCTCGACGCACAGGCTCTGGCCCGGCTTCACCAGCATCGACACCAGCGCCAGCAGCACGGCGTGGATGCCCGGCGCCACCAGCACGCGGTCGGCCGTGGCCTCGGGCACCCACTGCGCGAGCCAGTGCGCGGCGAGCTCGCGGTCGTGCGCGGTGCCGCCAAAGTCTTGATACCGCATCAGGTCGTGCAGCGTCGAGTGGGTGATGGCCTCGGCGGCGCTCTGCTGCAGCGCCTGCATCGCCGGGTGGTCCTCGATCTCGGGCGGCATGTTCATCGTCATCTCGGCGCCGGTGCCGGCGCGCAGCGGCAGGCCGATGAAGGAGCCGCGCACATACGAGCCCATGCCGGGCCGTGAGGCGATCAGCCCGCGCTCGCGGGCCGAGGCGAAGCCGCGCACCACCGTCGTGTAGTTGAGCTGCAGCGTGACGGCCAGCTCGCGCAGCGGCGGCAGGCGCTGGCGCGGGGCGAGCCGGCCCTGCTGCAGGTCTTCGGCGATCAGCTCGGGGATGAGCTGATACGCCGGCAGGCTGCTGTGGCGGATGCGAGCAATCCAGTGCGAGAACGGCATGGCCCAGTGTGCCTGTCGCACGGCTTGATTGCACGGCCTCGCCCTCGTGATGCGCGGCCATTCCAGGTGCACGCCGGCCATTGATCGGGTGCATTGATTGCATCGGCTGCCGTCTGATGGTGCGGGCCGCATCGGCGTGCCT
>DASWSY010000560.1:0-4216 GCA_036402415.1 Rhizobacter sp.
CGTCCCCCGCCGTGGCAGCCGAACAGTTGTCGCTCGCAAAGATCCTGCTCGGCGCGCCAGCGGGCGGGGCAGGCGACCTGATGGCCCGTCGTCTCGCCGACAAGCTGGCGGGCGGCTACGCGAGCAAGGTGATCGTGGAGAACCGGCCGGGCGCCGGTGGCCAGCTCGCCATCACCGCGCTGCGGGACGCGCCAGACGACGGCAGCACGCTGCTGCTGACGCCCTCGTCGCTGCTCTCCATCTACCCCTACACCTACGCGAAGCTGCCCTACAAGCCGCAGGACGACCTGGCGCCGGTGTCGCTCGCAGCCTATTCCAACCATGCGCTGGGCGTGGGCCCTTCGGTGCCGGCGAGCGTGAAGACGCTGAAGGACTTCCTCGCCTGGGCCAAGGCCCATCCCGATCTGGCGAGCTACGGGTCGCCGGCCTCGGGCTCGATCCCGCACCTGATCATGGTGGTGCTGGCCAGGCTGACCGGCACGCCCCTGCGTCACATCCCGTATCGCGGCTCGACGCAGGGCCTGCAGGACCTGCGCGGCGGCCAGCTCGCGGCCATGTCGTCGCCGGTGGGCGCCTTCCTGCCGCACCTCGCTTCGGGCCAGGTGCGCCTGCTTGCGATGTCGGGCGACCAGCGCAGTCCCTTCGTGAAAGACGTGCCGACCTACCGCCAGCTCGGCTACCCCATCACCGCGCGCGAGTGGTACGGCTTCTTCGTGCCGGCGAAGACGCGCCCGGCCATGGTCACCCGCGCGGCGGCCTACCTGCGCATGGCGCTCACCGCGCCCGAGGTGGTCGAGGGCATCCGCCAATTCGGCCTGGAGGCTGCGCATTCCACGCCGCAGCAGCTTGCCGACATGCTCAGGGCCGACAGCCAGGAGTGGCGCTCGCTCATCCGGACGGTGGGCTTCACCGCGGAGTCGTGACGCGCATGTCGACCTCTTGCCCCGTCCACGCCGACTTCGACCCGCTCTTGCCCGAGACCTTTGGCAGCGCGCATGCGCAATACGCCGAGCTCCGTGCACGCTGCCCGGTCGCGCGCAGCGAGGCCTACGGCGGCTTCTGGGCGCTGACGAAATACGAGGACGTGGCGCGCGCCTTGTCCGACCCCGCCACCTTCGTCACCTCGAAGCAGAACGTGGTGCCGAAGGTCGCCTTCACCGGCCGCCGGCCGCCCTTGCACCTCGACCCGCCCGAGCACACGCCCTACCGCGCGGCGCTCAACCCGCTGCTCACGCCCGAGCGCGTGGCGAAGCTCGAGCCGATGGTGCGGCGTCATGCCGTCGAGCTGCTGGGCCCCATGATCGGAAGCGGCGAGGCCGACATCTGCGAAGCCTTCGGCAGCCACCTGCCGGTGCGTGTCTTCGCCCACTGGATGAACCTGCCGCCGCACCTGGAGCAGGCCTTGTCGCAGGCCGGGCCGGCGTTCATCCGCGCGGTGCAGTCGGCGCAGGAAGAGGTGATGCGGGAGACCAGCCTCACGCTCTACGACATGGCGCGTGCCTTGATCGCGCTGCGCAAGCAGTCGAGGCTCGACCCGGCCGTCGACCCGACCAGCGCGCTGCTCGCCGCGCGCCACGATGGCGAGCCCCTGCCCGAGGACATGATCGTCGGCATGGTGCGCCAGGTGCTGGTGGTGGGCATCGTCGCGCCGATGGTGATGGTGGGCGCGATGGCGGTGCACCTGTCGCAGCACCCCGAGCTGCAGCAGCAGTTGCGCGACGACCGCTCGCTCGTGCCCGACGCGGTGGAAGAGTTCCTGCGCCTCTACACCCCCTACCGCGGCTTCGCGCGCACCGCGACGAAAGACGTCGAGTTCCGCGGCCGCACGATCGCGAGGGACGAGCCCATCGCCTTGCTCTACGCCAGCGCCAACCGCGACGAAGACGTCTTCCCCGATCCCGCGAGCTTCCAGCTCCACCGGCCCAACATCCGCGAGCACCTCGCCTTCGGTCGCGGCCCGCACTACTGCGCCGGCGCGGCGCTCGCGCGGGTGGAGCTGCAGGTGGCGCTCGAGGAGCTGCTCGCCCGCACGAAGCACTTCGCGCTCGCCGGCGAGGTCGTGATGACACCCTTCCCCGAGATCGGCCCCTGGCGCGTGCCGCTGCGCTTCACGCCGGCCTGAAGCATTCCAAGAAAGACACGAGGAGACCCATGAAGACCTTCCCCCTCGCGCTCGCGGCCCTCGCCGTGGTGCCGGTGTTCGCCCAGTCACCCGCACCCGATGCGGTGACGATGTACGGCTCCATCGACGTCGGCGTGACCTGGGTCGACAACATCCAGGGCCACGACCGCTGGTTCGTCGGCTCGGGCAGCAAGCTGTCGAACCGGCTCGGCTTCCGCGGCCGCGAGAACCTGGGCGGCGACCTCGCGGCGGTGTTCACCATCGAACACGGCTTCAACGCCGACGACGGCAGCATCGGCCAGGGTGGGCGCATGTGGGGCCGGCAGAGCTTCGTGGGCCTGGCCAGCAAGACGGTGGGCACGCTCACGCTCGGCCGCCAGTACGACTTCCTTTACGCCGGCTCGCCGATGCCGCTCGACATGGGCGCCTTCCTCATCGGCGGCCTGGCTGGCGCGAGCGCGGGCGCCGGCACCTCGGTCGACAACCACCTCGGCGGCGTGCGCTACGACAACACCATCAAGTGGCAGCACAGCCTCGGCCCGGTGACGGCCGGTGCGATGTGGGGCTTGGGCAGCGAGAACGACAGCGACAAGATGGCCTCGGCCGCACTCGTGTACCGCGCCGGCACGCTGTGGGCCGGCGTCGCCTACCTGCGCGACAACTACAGCCCGGCGGCTTCAGGCAACAAGATCGCCAGCGCCAGCATCAACTGGGACGCGACACCCGCCGCCAAGCTCGTGCTCAACTGGACGCAGAGCAAGGCCCACGTTGCCGCCGACACCCGTTCGCGCAACGACATGCTCCAGGGCGGCGTGCTGTACAAGCTCACGCAGCCGCTCGCGGCCGGCGTGATGTTCGGCCACTCGAAGACGAAGAACGCGGCCGGCGTGGCCGGCAAGGTGCAGCAGCTCGGCGCGGGCTTCGCATACGGCTTCAGCCGCCGCACCGAGTTCTACGGCATCGCCTCCCACGTGAAGAGCGACGGCAGCGCTGGCACCGCCTTCAGCGGCGTGCCGGGCATCGGCGCCCCCGCGGCGTCGTTCAGATCGAACGACGACACCCAGCTCGTGCTGAAGACCGGCATCCGGCACAGCTTCTAGACCACTTCAAAAAGCCAGGAGACAACATGCACCGTCCACTCTTCGCGGCAGCCGCCGCGGCGCTAGCCTGCGCGAATGCCGCTGCGCAGACGCCCACAGGCATCACCTTGTACGGCTCGCTCGACGCCGCCATCACCCGCCGTGCCGACCATGTGTGGGCCATCGACCCGCAGGGCGGCAACCGCCTCGGCTGGTTCGGCGTCGAAGACCTGGGCAGCGGCTGGGCCGCGCAGTTCCGCATCGAGATGCGCTTCGACCCTGACACCGGGCTCTACGAACGCAGCACACGTCCGCCCTGGCAGGGTGAATCGACGGTGGGCCTGAGGTCGCCCTTCGGCACCGTGCGGCTGGGCCGCGCGATGACGGCGATGCAGTGGTACGCCGGCTACTTCGACCCCTGGGCGCTGAAGACGGTGGCGTCGATCAACCTCAACCAGATGGCGTCGTATTTCTCCGACCCGCTGCAGGGCGCCGGCGCCGGCTCGGTGCGCTGGGGCAACGCGGTCTTCTACGACTCGCCGCGCATCGGTGGCTTTCTCGCCGCCGCCTCCATCACCGCGCCCGAGGGGGCGTACGCCGTGCACCCCTACAGCGTCGCGCTGCAGTACCACAAGGACAAGGTGATGCTCTTCACCGGCTTCGAGCGCAACACCGTCGGCTCGCGCTTCGCGCAGGTCGCCGGTGCCTACGACTTCGGCTTCGTGCGGCCCTCGCTCTCGTTCGCGCGCAGCCAGTCGCCGGCAGGGGTCGATGGCGACCGCACCGGCCCCGCGCCGGCCGGCCGCGCGATCAAGGCGGTCGGCGTGACCGCCACCGCGCCGCTGCCCACGGGCCAGTTGAAGTTTGGCTACAACTTCAAGAAGTTCGACGGCCAGACCGGCAAGGACCACCAGCTCGGCCTCGGCTACAAGCACGACCTCTCGCGCCGCACCTACATCTACACCGACTTCAACGGCCTCAAGCCCGAGGTCGGACCCGAGCGCAAGAGCTACGA
>DASWSY010000561.1:0-6833 GCA_036402415.1 Rhizobacter sp.
CCCACTTGAGCGTGTAGCCGCGGTAGGGATCGAGCGGCTGGCGAATGAAGGTCTCGGCCAGCTTGCCGCCGCCTGGCGTGGCGAGGGCCGTCACGTCGCCGCGCATCTCGAACATGCCGTACAGCGGGCTGTCCACGGCACCGGCCATGTCGGCGACCACGTAGTTCACCGGCAGCAGGTCCTTGTGATGGACCGGTTGCTCGCGCACGGTGTCGCTCACCGTCACCAGTTCGCGGATGGGCACGACCTGCCCGGCCGCGCCGCGCACGCCGAGCTGCAGCAGCGCGTTGAGGTCGCCGTGGCTTTCGGCCGGCAGCTGGAGGGTGGCCGCCGCAGGGTATTTGCTCTGGTCGTGCAGGTAGGCGGTCGACTCGCCCGCCAGGCCCGCGCGCAGCGTGCTCACGATGGCGGCTTGCGGCACGCCCAGCATCGCGGCCTTGCGGCGGTCGACCAGCAGCAGCTTGCGCGGCGCGTCGGCGATGCCCGAGTCGTCGACGTCGACCACACCGGACGTCTGCTCGAACACCTTGCGCACCGACTGCGCCACCTGGCGGCGGCCGTCGGCGTCGGGGCCGTAGACCTCGGCCACGATGGGCGAGAGCACCGGCGGGCCGGGCGGCACCTCGACCACCTTCACGTTGGCGCCATGGCGCGCGCCGATCTTCTGCAGCTCGGGGCGCATGCGGGTGGCGATGGCATGGCTCTGCTCGCTGCGCTCGTGCTTGTCGACGAGGTTGACCTGCAGGTCGCCCACCTCGCCGCCCGCGCGCAGGTAGTACTGCCGCACGAGGCCGTTGAAGTTGATGGGGGCGGCGGTGCCGGCATAGGCCTGGTAGTCCGTCACCTCGGGCTGCGCGGCCACGTAGGCACCCAGCTCGCGCAGCACGGCGGCCGTGCGTTCGAGCGGCGTGCCGGCCGGCATGTCCACGACCACCTGGAACTCCGACTTGTTGTCGAAGGGCAGCATCTTGAGCACCACCAGGCCCAGCACCGGCAACGCGAGCGAGACGGCGATCAGCCCCATCACCCCCAGGCCCAGCAGCTTGCGGTTGCGCCCGCCGCGCTGCGGGTGGAGCAGGGGGCGGAAGACACGCTCGAAGAGCGGGCCGAGCCTCGCGCCCAGTCCCTTGGGCTCGGCGTGCGCAGGGCCGGTGTGCTTCATCCACAGGCGCGCAAGCCAGGGCGTCACGACGAAGGCGATGGCCAGCGACAGCAGCATCCCCATGCTCGCGTTGATGGGGATGGGGCTCATGTACGGCCCCATCAGCCCGCTCACGAAAGCCATCGGCAGGAGCGCCGCGATCACCGTGAGCGTGGCCAGGATGGTGGGCCCGCCCACCTCGTCGACCGCGCCGGGGATCAGCTCGGCCAGCGTCTTGTCGGGATGCAGCGCCATGTGGCGGTGGATGTTTTCCACGACCACGATCGCGTCGTCGACCAGGATGCCGATGGAGAAGATCAGCGCGAAGAGCGACACCCGGTTGAGCGTGAAGCCCCAGGCCCACGAGGCAAAGAGCGTGACCGTGAGCGTGAGGATCACCGCACTGCCCACGATGGCGGCCTCGCGCCGGCCGAGCGCGACGAACACCAGCGCCACCACCGAGGCGGTGGCGAAGAGCAGCTTCTGGATCAGCTTCATCGCCTTGTCGTTGGCGGTGGCGCCATAGTTGCGCGTCTCGGCCACCTGCACCGTGGCCGGGATCAGCGTGTTGCGCGCGGACTGCACGCGCTGCATCACCGCATCGGCCACGCCGATGGCGTTCTCGCCCGGCTTCTTGGTGATGGCGATGGTGACGGCCGGCGCGTCGCCTTCCTTCGTGCCATGCCACACGTAGCGCTGCGGGGGCAGCGGGCCGTCGACGACACGGGCCACGTCCTGCAGGAAGACGGGCTTGCCGTTGCGCACGCCGACCACGAGCGTGCCCACGTCGCGCGCGTCGCGCAGGAAGGGGCCTGATTCGAGCGCCACTGCGCGGTCGCCGCCCAGGAGCTCGCCCACCGGCGCGCCGAGGTTGGCCGACTGCAAGGCCTGGCGCAGCTCGTTCACCGTGACGCCCGTGCCCGCCATGCGGGCCGGGTCGATCTCCACCCGCAGCGCGCGGCCGGGGCCGCCGACGGTGGACACCTCGCGCGTGCCGGGCACACGCTTGAGTTCGGCCTCCAGCGTGTGGGCCACACGTTCCAGGTCGAAGGCGCCCGTCTCGCCATCCTTCGCGAAGAGGGTGAGCGTGACGATGGGCACGTCGTCGATGCCCCTGGGCTTGATGATGGGGTCACCCACGCCGAGGCCCTTCGGCAGCCAGTCGGCATTGGCATTCACCGTGTCGTACAGCCGCACCAGTGCCTCGGTGCGCGGCACGCCCACCTTGAACTGCACGGTGATCACCGCGAGGCCCGGTCGCGACACGCTCATCACATGCTCGGTGCCGGCGATCTGCGACAGCACCTGCTCGGCCGGCGTGGCCACCATCTGTTCCACGTCGGCCACCGAGGCCCCGGGGAAGGGGATCAGCACGTTGGCCATCGTCACGTTGATCTGCGGCTCTTCCTCGCGCGGCGTGACCATCACCGCAAACGCGCCCAATAGCAGCGCCACCAGCGCCAGCAGCGGCGTGATCTGCGCCTGCTGGAAGAAGCGTGCGATGCGCCCTGAGATACCCATGGTCAGCGCCCCCGGGCTGCGGCCTGCGGGTCGAGCGCTACACGCTCACCGGCCTTCAGCCCCGCCAGCACCTCGACCTGGCCGCCGCTCGCGGGGCCGAGCCGCACCTGGCGCAGCAGCGCGCGCCCCTCGGGGCCGATCACGTACACGGCTGTCAGTTCGGCGCGGCGCACCACGGCGCTCGAAGGGATCGCGATGCGTGCAGCTTCGGCGGCAGCGCCCGGCAGCCACACCCGGGCGAACATGCCCGGTGACACTGGGGTGCCGGCCGGGAGGTCGAGGCGCAGCGGCACGGTGTGCGTGGCCGGGTCGACCGCCGGCAGCACCTGCCAGCGCACGGGCGCGATGCGCGGCTGTGGCAGGCCGGGCACTTCGGCCTGCGGCGCGCTGTCGGGCGCGGGGGCGGCCGTCTGCGGCACGGCGGCGGTCACGCGCAGCGCCGCCGGGTCGTACATCGTGAGCAGCGCACGCCCCGGCAGCGCCATGTCGCCCAGCACCACCGAGACCTCCGAGACGATGCCGTCGTAGGGCGCCTTCACCGCATAAAGGCCCGACTCGGTGCGAGCGGCCTCGGCCGAGGCCTGCTGGGCGGTGGCCTGCGCGTGGGCCGTCTTGAACTGGGATTCGGCGCGCTCCAGCGCCGCCTGGCTGATGTAGCCCTTCTGGTAGAGCTGCTTCTGGCGCTCGAATTCCTTGGTGGCAGCGTCCCGCGTGGCCGTGGCGGCCAGCACCTGCGCGGTGGCCGCAGCCGCCTGTTGCTGCGCCGCGCGGCCGTCGAGCCGCAGCAGCACCTGTCCGGCCTTCACCCGGTCGCCGGCCCTGGCCTGCAGGAACACCACGGCGCCGGGCACCTGCGCGGCCACGACGGTCTGGCGCACCGCCTCGACCACGCCGTCGTAGGCGGTCGTGCGGCCGGCGCCGCCTGCGCCCACGACCACGCTGGCCAGTCCGGCGGGCTCGGCCACCTCGGCGGAGCGTGCCGGCGGCACCAGCGCAGCCAGCAGGCCGACGGCGAGCAGGGCCGATGCCAGGCAGGCAGGGGTCGATCGGAAATGCGTCAGTCGAAAGTTCACGTTCTCTTCTCCGGCAGCTTGCATCTGGCTGCGTTTGGTGACAGTATTTAGCTACATAGTTAAATAGTCAAGTGCGTAAGTTCGGAATCTTTTCCACGAAAGGCAGGGGATGAGGCATCATCGACAGCCCCCACACAACTCCTGTCCCACCATGGAAGGCTTGCCGCCAGAGGCGCTCGCGCAGGTTGCCGCGTACTTCCAGGCGCTGTCTGAACCGACGCGCCTGCAGATCCTCAACACGCTTCGCAGCGGCGAGCGCAACGTGGGCGAGCTGGCGCAGGAATGCGGCTACACCTCGGCCAACATCTCGCGCCACCTGTCGCTGCTCATGCAACACGGGCTCGTGGCACGGGAAAGCCGCGGCAACTCGGTCTACTACAGCATCGCCGACGAGTCGGTCTACGCCCTGTGCGACCTGGTGTGCGGCAGCATCGCCCGTCGCCTCGAGCGCAGCGCGCAGGAGCGCAAGGCCTTCTCCCGCACACGCCCCGCGGCACGTCCCAGGCGGGGCTGACAGCACCATCGTCGATCTCCGAGGTTTCAAACCTCTAGATTCCACCTTGGCCGAAGGCAAGGCCATTGATCTGGATCACACAGTCCGCCTGGCATGGTGGGATGGCCGCTGGCCCTGTCGTGCGCTGGAGCGCAATTGAAACGGCGAATGGCATCCCCAGTGGCTGGTGAGATGGGGTCCAGTTTTCGTGTCACCTGTCTGCGACGTCGGTGAAAGGGCGCTTCACCAGGGGCGCCTTCGACAACACGCCACGCACGCCAGCCGAGCTGACAGCGCGCGAGGGCTACCCAAGCCTTGTGCCGGTACTGGCAAATGGGAATCATTTGCATTCATAATGCGAACCATTCTCAACTTGCCCTTCCCCAGATGGCCGCCACCACCGCCACCCGCGGACAGATCGTCTCCCGGATCGCCGCCAGCCTGCTGGGCAGCTATGCCTTCGTGTGGGGCCTGGTCGTGCTCGGCATCGGCCTCAGCCTGAACGCCGGCATGAGCTACAGCGACGCGCTCGCGCTGGCCTCGCTGTATGCCTTCCTCGTGTTCCTCGCCACCTTCGTGTGGTCGTTCGCCGCCGCGAGTGCGCTGCGCGTCTGGTGCGTGCTGCTGGGCGGCGGGGCGCTGATGACCGCCGCCGGCGCGTGGCTCACGCGCATGAACGGCTGACTCGCACCCAACGCTCAGGAGAGAGCTTCGATGTTTCCTTCATTCCGGCTGTCGATGACCTGGCTGCACACCTGGTTCGGACTGGTGCTCGGCTACGTACTGATGGTGGCGTTCTTCTTCGGCTCGCTGTCGGTGTTCGACCGCGAGATCGACCGATGGGCGCTGCCGGAGACGCGCTTCCCGGCGCAGGTGATGCCGTCCTACGACAACATGCTCGCCGGCATCTTCACGCAGATGAAGGCCGATGCGCACGAGGTCGACGAGGCCCGGCAGCGCATCGGCAAGGCGCCGGAGGTGTCATCCACCGCGATGAACTGGGGCGCCTACACCACGCACCGCGACCCGGTGCTGCTGATGTTTTCGGAATACGCCGTCACCAACAACCCGAACGACCCCGACGACCACGTGCATGGCCGCGTGACGATCGACCCGCGCTCGGGCAAGGCACTGCCGGAAGGCCAGCTCAAGCTCGGCAGCGAGTTCTTCTATCCCATGCACTACAGCCTGCACCTGCACTGGCGGGACCTCGGCTACTGGGTGGTGGGGATCGCCGCGCTCGTGATGCTCGCGGCGCTGGTGAGCGGCGTGGTGATGCACCGCAAGGTCTTCCGCGAGTTCTTCACCTTCCGCCCGAAGAAGCACGCCCAGCGCAGCGCGCTCGACCTGCACAACCTCACCGGCGTGGTGGCGCTGCCCTTTCACTTCATCTTTGCGTTGACGGGCCTCTTGATCTTCATCGGCATCTACTTCCCGGTGTCGGAGACGATGCTCAAGCCGCAGGCCCTGGCCGCGGCGCAGGCCGAGGCCGAGGCCAAGGGCCTGCCCTTCAAGCCGGCGGGCACGCCGGCCGCGCTGGCCTCGGTCGACGCGATGGTGCTCGAGGCCAAGCGCCGCTGGGAGGCGCGCGGCATGCCGGGCGAGGTGGGCTTCCTCACGGTGAACCACATCGGCGACGCCAACAGCTACGTGAGCATCTACCGGGCCGGCAGCGACCGCGTGGCGCTCGTGGGCCAGGCGGTGCACTTCTCGGGCCCCACCGGCCGCGTGATCCACGAAGAGCCGGCGCCGAGCGCGGTGAAGAGCGTCAACGAGTTCCTCACCGGCCTGCACCTGCAGCACTTCCGCCACTGGCTGCTGCGCTGGTTCTACGTGCTGGGCGGCTTGCTGGGCTGCGTGTGCATCGCCACCGGCTTCGTCTTCTTCGTCGAGAAGCGCAAGCGGCAGCATGCGAAGCAGGGCATCTCGGGCGCACGCTGGGCCGACGCGATGGCCGTGACCACCGTGACCGGCATGCTCATCGCCACCTTCGCCATCCTCGTGGCCAACCGCCTGCTGCCGGTCGGCCTGGCCCACCGCGGCGACTGGGAAGAGGGCGTCTTCTGGGGTGCCTGGGTGCTGGCGCTCGTGCACGCCGCGTGGCGCAGCAAGGCGGTGCAGCAGGGCCTGCTGTCGCCGGCCTGGCGCGAGCAGTGCTGGGCGGCCGCGGCGCTCGCGGTCGCTGCGGTGCTGCTCAACTGGCTCACCACCGGCGACCATCTTCTGAAGACCCTGGGCGAGGGCTACTGGCCGGTGGCCGGCGTGGACCTGTGCCTGCTGGCGAGCGCCGCGCTGGCCGTCGTGGCGGCGCGCCGGCTGCGGGCG
Source organism: Rhizobacter sp. (assembly GCA_036402415.1). GTDB lineage: Bacteria > Pseudomonadota > Gammaproteobacteria > Burkholderiales > Burkholderiaceae_C > Rhizobacter. Next base: position 6,554 of record DASWSY010000561.1, read on the forward strand.
CGAGAACGCGCGGCGGCCACGCTCGCCGCGGGCTCGTTGCGCCCGCTCGACCTGGCACCTGCCGCGGAGGCTGCCGGTGCCTGACGCCTTGAAGTTCCTCCTCGCGCTGGCCGCGTGCGTGGCCGGCATGGGCTGGCTCGCGCTGGCCATGCAGGTGCACTGGGAGCAGGTGCGTGGCGCGCAGGCCCTGTCGCGCACGGTGGCGCGGGCGCTGCGCGTGCTGGGCGGCCTGTCGCTCGCCGCATCGCTGGCCGTGTGCTTCTGGGTCGACCACGCGACC
>DASWSY010000562.1:0-8181 GCA_036402415.1 Rhizobacter sp.
CAGAGAAGTCCGCCCTAGGCGGACCGGCGAACGGGGTCGCCTTTTCTTTGGTTACTTTCTTTTGGCGAAGCAAAAGAAAGTGACTCGCCCGCCGGGGCGAAATCCCGGCAGCAGCCTCACGCAGTGAACAAGACCCGCCTAGAAGTGGATTCCCCTCATCATCTGCTGCATCGCAATCGCCTCCGGAGAAAGAGTCGGCTTCCCACCCTTGTCCCCCTTGGCCGCCGAGCTATCCGGGAACATCCGGAAGCTCGTGTTCATCACGATCTGCGCCACCCGCGGCAAGAGTGCATGCAGCACCTCGCCGGTGATGCCCAGGCGAGTCGCAATCCGCACCGGCTTGTCCACACAAGCCTCCGCGATCATGTCGGCCGCCTCCTCGGGCGCCAAGGTCGGCACGTTCTTGTAGATCTGCGTCGGCGCGATCATCGGCGTGCGCACCAGCGGCATGTTGATCGTCGTGAAGGTGATGCCGGTGTCGGCGTACTCGCTCGATGCGCAACGTGTCCACGCATCCAGGGCCGCCTTGCTGGCCACGTAGGCCGAGAACCGCGGCGCGTTCGTCAGCACGCCAATCGAGCTGATGTTGACGATGTGCCCTTTCCGCTTGGCCACCATGCCGGGCAGGAGCCCCATGGTCACGCGCAGGCAGCCGAAATAGTTGAGCTGCATCGTGCGCTCGAAATCATGGAACCTGTCGTAGCTGCTTTCGATGGCACGGCGGATGGAGCGGCCGGCGTTGTTGATGAGGAAGTCGACGCCGCCGTAAGTCTCGGTCAGCCAGGCGATGAGCCCGGCGCAGCTCGCTTCGTCGGCGATGTCGGCCGAATAGGTCGCCACGTTGGCGCCCTTGCCAGCCGTGGAGAGGATCTCCTTCTTCGCCTCGGCCAGCTTGGCCTCGTCGCGCGCGCAGATGATGGTGATGGCGCCGGCCTCGGCGAACTTGATCGCCGCTGCGAGCCCGATGCCCGACGAGCCGCCCGTCACCAGCACCACCTTGCCGCCCACCGTGCCGCGCAGGCTGCGGTCGACGAAGAGCGCCGGGTCGAGATAGCGTTCCCAGTAGTCCCACAGGCGCCAGGCGTAGTCGGGCAGCTTCGGGCAGGCGATGCCGCTGCCCTTGAGCGCCGCGAGCGTGTCGCGGCAGTCGAAGCGCGTGGGGTAGTTGATGAAGGTGAAGATGTCTTCGGGCAGGCCCAGGTCCTTCATCACCGCGTTGCGCACGCGGCGCACCGGGGCGATGGCCATCAGGCCTTTCTTGATGCCCTTGGGGATGAAGCCGAGCAGCGCCGCGTTGATGAAGAGGTTCATCTTGGGCGCGTGCGCCGCCTTGCTGAAGACGTCGAGCACGTCGCCCACGCGGTAGCCCTCGGGGTCGACGAGGTGGAAGCACTTCTTGTCGAGCTCGGCCTTGCTGTGGCTGATGTGGTCGAGCGCGCTCACCACGAAGTCGACCGGCACGATGTTGATGCGCCCGCCCTCCAGCCCGATGCTCGGCATCCACGGCGGCAGCAGCTGGCGCATGCGCTGGATGAGCTTGAAGAAGTAGTAGGGCCCGTCGATCTTGTCCATCTCGCCCGTCTGCGAGTCGCCGACCACGAGCGCCGGGCGGTAGACCGTCCAGGGCACCTTGCTTTCGGTGCGCACGATCTTCTCGCTCTCGTGCTTGGTCATGAAGTACGGGTGGTCGAGGTTCTCGGCCTCGTCGAACATGTCTTCGCGGAACACGCCTTCGTAGAGGCCCGCCGCGGCGATGCTGCTCACGTGGTGCAGGTGGCCGGCGTCGATCGCCTTCGCGAACTCGACCAAGTTGCGCGTGCCGTCGATGTTGACCTGCACCTGCGCCTCTTCGTCGGCCTTGAGGTCGTAGACCGCCGCCAGGTGGTAGACGTGGTCGATGTGGCCCTTCAACTTCTTGATGGCCTCGGCCGAGACGCCCAGCTTCTTGGCGGTCAGGTCGCCGTAGACCGGCACCGCCCGGCCCTCGCCCACGCCCCAGTACTCGAGCAGCGCCGGCAGCTTGCCTTCACTGCCCTCTCGCAGCAGGAAGTGCACGGTCGCACCGCGACGCTGCAGCAAGGTCTTGACGAGGCGTTTGCCGATGAAGCCGGTGGCTCCGGTCACGAAATACTGCATGCGTTCCTCCTGTGAATGACCGGCGAATTCTTGTCCAAAGGCAAGCGCATGCCCTGCGAAGTTTCCCGAGCCTCGACGCCGACGGCGCTTGGGGGCTCTCACTAGAGAAAGCAGGTGCCATGCGCTGCGCTCGCTCCTATAGTGGCGCCTCGTGCCGCGACGGCGCACCGCCTTTCTTCATCCACCACTCACAGGAACGAGACCATGGTCAAGAAACTCAAGCAGATGGCCGACAAGAAGGCCGCGTCGCCCGCAAGCCTGCTCGACAGCCAGTTCGCCGCCACGGTGAAGGACTCGGCCCAGCAGATCTGGCTCGCCGGCCTGGGCGCGTTTTCCAAGGCGCAGGAAGAAGGCGGCAAGGTCTTCGAGGCGCTGGTCAAGGAAGGCGTGACGCTGCAGAAGAAGACGCAGAGCGTGGCCGAAGGCAAGCTCAACGAGATGGCCAGCAAGATGACCGGCATGGCGGGCGACGTGACCAGCAAGGCCGGCCAGCACTGGGACAAGCTGGAGTCGATCTTCGAGGAGCGCACCGCCAAGGCGCTGGCCAAGCTCGGCGTGCCGAGCGCGAAGGACGTGGCCGCCCTCAACAAGCGCATCGACGAGCTGAGCGCCCAGCTCGCCAAGGCCGGCAAGACGGCGGCGCCGCGCGCGAGCAGCACGAAGTCAGCGGCCAAGACTGCCGCCAGGCCGGTGGCGAAGCGGGCCGCACGCAAGACGGCCTGAACTCCTCGCACCTCATGAAAAAAGGGCGCCCGTGGGCGCCCTTTTGCATGGGTGGAGGGTTCGGTTCAGCGTCCGCCCGTCAGCGAGGTCTCCCAGCGCGCCTGGGCGTCCATGAAGACGGACACGCTGGCCTCGTTCACCTGCAGCCGGCTGTTGTCGAAGTCGGTCGACTTCTTCTGCGCGGATGGCGCGCCGCGCGGCAGGTCGAAGCGCCCCGGCTTGGCCATCGCCGCCTTGATCTGCGCCCTTAGCGCGGCAATGCCCACCTCGGACCAGTCCGACACCAGCATCTCGAGCTGCGACAAGGCGCGCGCAAGTACGTCGGCCGGCACGTCTTCCAGGGCCTGCAGGCCGCCCTGCCCCAAGGCCTGCTCGACCACGCTCAGGTGCGCGAGCACCGTGCGCGACGCGGCATGCCGGTCGAGCACGCCCTTCAGCGCCCGGGTCATGCTGGAGGCATCGGGCACGGCCTTGCGCCGGCGCGAGCCCGCCTTGCCGAGCACCTGGCTCCTGGCCGGCGGTGAAGGGGCAGCCTCAGGGCGCCGAAACAGGTTTCTCAGCCGTTCGAACCAGCCGGCGCGTTGCGCGCGACGCTCTGAAGACTTGCTGGGCATGGACACCTCGGGGTCGAGAGACGAACCGGGTCATCGTGCCATGCGACCACCGGGGCGCCGTGCGGGCCAGGCCTGCGAAACGTCGACTTTCTGACAGATCGCGGCTCGCCGAACCCTCAGGCCGCGACGCCCTTCATCCGCCGTACTGCCCCGGCCACATCCACAGCAGCGCCACCGTCATCACGAGATAGCGCCCGAACTTGCCGATGGCCATGTAGAGCACGCACGGCCAGAACGGCAGCCGCATCCAGCCGGCCACGCCGCACAGCGGGTCACCGAGGATGGGCAGCCATGACATCAGGCAAGCCTTGGCGCCGAACTGGCGCAGCCACGTGAGCACTCGCGCCTCGTGCGGCGCATGGTGCGCGACCTTCTCGTAGGCCCGCTCGGCGCCATAGCCCATCCAGTAGGTGACCATGCCGCCGAGCGTGTTGCCCGCCGTGGCCACCAGCACCGCCGGCCAGAAGAGTTCGGGGTTGAGCTTGATGAGGCCGAACACCGCCGGCTCAGAGCCCACGGGCAGCAAGGTCGCGGAGACGAATGCAACGACGAACACGGTGCTGAGCCCGTACTGGGGCAGTGCCAGAAGGGTCAGCAATGATTCGATCCATGGATGCATCGAACAGCATTATCTGCAGCATGTTGAGTGCACAAGACCTGTAGGTTGCAGGGCTTATACTCTGCCTCCTTTTTGAGCACCCCCGGCACTCGCCACCTCTCTCCCCCACGCCATGCAGATCGGCCATATTCCTTTGGCGAACCGCCTGTTTGCCGCGCCGATGGCGGGGGTGACCGACCGGCCGTTCCGCCAGTTGTGCAAGCGGCTGGGCGCGGGGTATGCAGTGAGCGAGATGGTCACGTCGCGCAAGGACTTGTGGACGAGCCTCAAGACCTCGCGTCGCGCCAACCATGACGGCGAGGTGGCGCCGATCGCGGTGCAGATCGCCGGCACCGAGCCGCAGATGATGGCCGAGGCCGCCGCCTACAACATCGACCGCGGCGCGCAGATCATCGACATCAACATGGGCTGCCCGGCCAAGAAGGTGTGCACCAAGTGGGCCGGCTCCGCACTCATGCAGGACGAGCCACTCGCCACCGCCATCATCAAGGCCGTGGTCGCCGCCTGCACGCCGAAGAACGTGCCGGTCACGCTCAAGATGCGCACCGGCTGGTGCCAGGCCGAGCGCAACGCAGTGCGGCTGGCACGCGTGGCCGAGTCGGCGGGCATTGCGATGGTCACGGTGCACGGCCGCACGCGCGAGCAGGGCTACGGCGGGCACGCCGAGTACGACACCATCGCCGCGGTGAAGGCCGCGCTGAAGATCCCGGTCGTCGCCAACGGCGACATCGACAGCCCCGAGAAGGCGCGCGAAGTGCTCGCCGCCACCAGCGCCGACGCCCTCATGATCGGCCGCGCGGCCCAGGGCCGGCCGTGGATCTTCCGCGAGATCGCGCACTTCCTCGCCACCGGCGAGCATCTCCCTGCGCCCGAGGTGCTGCAGGCCAAGCGCTGGCTGCTCGAGCACCTGGATGAGCACTACGCACTCTACGGCGAATACACCGGCGTGCGCACCGCGCGCAAGCACATCGGCTGGGCCGTGCGTGCGCTGCCTGGCGGCGAAGACTTCCGTGCCTTCATGAACAAGCTGGAAACCTGCGATACGCAGGTCCAGGCGGTGACCGACTGGTTCGACCAGCTCGCCGACAAGCACCCACGGCTGCCGGCCACGAGCCACGCAGCGGACGACGACCTCCTCATCGAACAAGAAGCATGAGCAAGAAACACATAGAAGAGTGCGTGAGGGACAGCCTCGAGGCCTATTTCAAGGACCTGCGCGGCGTCGAGCCCACCGCCATGTACGACATGATCCTCAAGGTGGTCGAGAAACCTCTGCTCGACGTGGTGATGAAACACGCCGACGGCAACCAGAGCCGCGCCGCCGAATGGCTGGGCATCAACCGCAACACGCTGCGGCGCAAGCTGCTCGACCACAAGCTCGTCAAGTAAATCCGAAAGCTCTCATGCAAGCCCTCATTTCCGTTTCCGACAAGACCGGCGTGCTCGACTTCGCCCGCGAGCTGCACACGCTGGGCGTGAAGCTGCTCTCCACCGGCGGCACCGCCAAGCTGCTGGCCGACGCCGGCCTGCCCGTCACCGAGGTGGCCGACCACACCGGCTTCCCCGAGATGCTCGATGGCCGCGTGAAGACGCTGCACCCCACCATCCACGGCGGCCTGCTCGCCCGCCGCGACCTGCCCGAACACGTGGCCGCGATCCAGAAGCACAACATCGCGCCGATCGACATCCTCTGCGTCAACCTCTACCCGTTTGAAGCCACCGTGGCCAAGCCCGGCTGCACGCTCGAAGATGCGATCGAGAACATCGACATCGGCGGCCCCGCCATGGTGCGCTCGGCCGCGAAGAACTGGAAAGACGTGGCGGTGCTCACCGATGCCTCGCAGTACGCACAGGTGATCGCCGAGCTGAAGGCCAACAAGAGCGTGAGCAAGGAAACGAAGTTCGCCCTGTCGGTGGCTGCGTTCAACCGCATCTCGAACTACGACGCCGCCATCAGCGACTACCTCTCCTCGCTGCAGGCCGACGGCTCGCGCGCCGAGTACCCGGCGCAGAGCAATGGCCGATTCGTCAAGCTGCAGGACCTGTGCTACGGCGAAAACCCGCACCAGACCGCGGCGTACTACCGCGACCTGAACCCCGCCCCCGGCTCTCTGGTCACCGGCCAGCAGTTGCAGGGCAAGGAGCTCTCGTACAACAACATCGCCGACGCCGACGCGGCCTGGGAATGCGTGAAGAGCTTCGACACGCCCGCCTGCGTGATCGTCAAGCACGCCAACCCCTGCGGCGTGGCGCTCGGCGCCAACGCGGCCGAGGCCTATGCCAAGGCCTTCAAGACCGACCCGACCTCGGCCTTCGGCGGCATCATCGCCTTCAACACCGAAGTCGATGGCGCGACGGCCGAACACGTGGCCAAGCAGTTCATGGAAGTGCTGATCGCGCCGTCGTTCACGCAGGATGCACTCAACATCTTCGCCGCCAAGAAGAACGTGCGCGTGCTCAAGATCGCGCTGCCCAAGGGCGGCGCCACGGCGTGGGAACAAGGCCGCAACGCGCAGGACGTGAAGCGCATCGGCTCGGGCCTCCTGATCCAGAGCGCCGACAACCATGAGCTCAAGCTCTCCGACCTGAAGGTCGTCACCAAGACCCAGCCCACGCAGCAGCAGCTCGAAGACATGCTCTTCGCCTGGACCGTGGGCAAGTACGTGAAGAGCAACGCCATCGTCTTCTGCGCCGGCGGCATGACGCTGGGCGTGGGCGCGGGCCAGATGAGCCGCCTCGACTCGGCCCGCATCGCCGGCATCAAGGCCGAAGCCGCCGGGCTGTCGCTGAAGGGATCGGCGGTCGCGAGCGACGCCTTCTTCCCGTTCCGCGACACGCTGGATGAGCTGGTCAAGGCCGGCGCGACCAGCGTGATCCACCCCGGCGGCAGCGTGCGCGACGAGGAAGTGATTGGCGCCGCGAACGAACATGGCATCGCCATGGTCCTGACCGGCGTGCGTCACTTCCGTCACTGACCCGATGACGCTGCCCGAACTGGCAGGCCTGATCCTCGCCTTTCTCGCCCGCCTCATCACGGGCGCGCAGGGCCACTGGTACGGCAGCCCGCCCAAGGCCGAGCAGCGCATCTACTTCGCCAACCACCAGAGCCATTTCGACTGGGTGCTGATCTGGGCCTCGCTGCCGCGCGACCTGCGCGCCGTGACCCGCCCCATTGCCGCACGCGACTACTGGACCTCGTCACCGCTCAAGCACTGGATCACGCGCGAGATCTTCAACGCGGTGTACGTGAGCCGCGTGCGCACCGCCGACGAAGACCCGCTGGAGCCGCTGGTCGAGGCGCTCAGGAACGGCGACTCGCTCGTCATCTTTCCCGAGGGCACGCGCGGCAACAAGGGCGAGCCGCAGGCCTTCAAGGCAGGCCTCTACCACCTGGCCGAGCAGTTCCCCGAGGTGCAGCTCATCCCCACCTGGATCGACAACGTGCAGCGCGTCATGCCCAAGGGCGAAGTGGTGCCGGTGCCCATCCTGTGCTCGGTGACCTTCGGCGCCCCCTTGCAACTGCAGCCGGGTGAAGACAAGCGCGCCTTCCTCGCCCGCGCACGCGAGGCGGTCATTGCCCTCGGCAAGGTGGCAGCGTGATGGGCGGCAGCGTCGGCCAGTGGCTCCGGGGCCTCACGATCTCGCAGCAGATCGGGCTGCTCTTCGTCATCGTCTTCGGCATCCTGTCGTTCGCCACGGCCGTGGCCTTCATGAAGTCGATCCAGGCCACGCCCGAGCGCCAGGAAGCGACCGACGCCATGTGGCGCGACCTTCGCGCGCTGTGGGTGGGGACCGTGCTGTTCTGGATCGCCTGGGCCACCGGCGCGGTGGTGTCGACCCTGCTCTTCGCGATCGTCTCCTTCCTCGCGCTGCGCGAGTTCATCACGCTCACCCACACGCGCCGCGGCGACCACCGCGCGCTGCTGATGGCCTTCTTCTTCGTGCTGCCGGCGCAGTACTGGCTGGCGGGCGGGCGCTACTTCGACCTCTTCAGCGTCTTCATCCCGGTCTATGCGTTTGCCGCGCTGCCCATCCTCGCCGTGTTCGGCAACGACGCGACGCGCTTCCTGGAGCGCACCGCCAAGATCC
>DASWSY010000563.1:0-2231 GCA_036402415.1 Rhizobacter sp.
CGGCCCAGGCCACGTAGGCCGACAGGTTCTCGACCAGGATCGGCCGGCGCAGGCGCTCCTGCACCTGCGTCACGTTGGCCACCATGATGTCGAGCGACTCGCGCGTGAACGCGAGCGGCAGCAGGTCGTTGCCATGCAGCACCGGACCGACCGCGTGCTGCGGCGCGCGGGCAAAACTGGCGTGATCGGACACCCGCTCGGGCTCGATGCGCGCCACGAGCGCCGCCAGCCGTTCGAGGTGCCACGGGTCGAGCCCCGCCGCCGAGCCGAGCGACAGGCCCACGCCGTGCAGGCTCACCGGGTAATGCGCGCGGGCCTCGTGCAGCACCGCGAGCGCCGCGCCGCCGTCAGCGAAGAAGTTCTCGGAGTGGACTTCGACGAAGGCCAGCGGCGGCCGCTCTTCCAGCACCTGCGCGTAATGGGGCTGGCGCAAGCCGATGCCGCAAAACGCGAGGCCGCCCATCACATCTTCGCGCCGGACTTCTTCTTCGCCTCGTCGGCGCTCATGCCGCCCATGTCCTTGCAGGTGCCCTTGGCGACGTACTTCCACTCGTCGGGGGCCTTGTCGACCTTGGACTGGCCGGCACACGAGTGCGAGCCCGAGAGGTTGGCGCAGTCGTTCTGGCCGGCCTTGGCGATGCCGTAGCACTTCTCCTTGGCCTTGTCCTGCGCGGCGGCGTGGCCGGCGAGGCCAAGCGCGAGCACGGAAGCGAGGGCGGTCGAGGCGATCAGGCGTTGGGTCATGTGAATCTCCTTGGGGGTTGGAAGGGTGTCGCGGACGATGACAACGACACGCCTCCGTCGATGACAGCGGCGGCTTCTTACAGCCGCCGCGATCATCGCCTCAAAAAGAGACCCTGGCGCCGCTACTGCACCGTCCAGCCCCCGCCCAGCGAGCGGATCAAGGCCACGGTGCCGTTGGCCCAGCCGCCGCGCAGGCGCACCGCCTGGCGCTCCACCGCGAGCAGGTCGCGCTGCGTGTCGAGGAGCTGCAGGTAGCTGTCTTCGCCGGCGCGGTAGCGCTTGTCGGCGAGCTCTGCTGCACGGCGCGCCGACACCAGCGCCTCGTCGACGTGGCGCACCTGCTCGCGGACCGACTTCAGGCCCGCGAGACTGTCTTCCACGTCGGCGAAGGCCGACAGCACCGTGCCGCGGTACGAGGCCACGGCGCCGTCGAGCTGGGCCTCGGCCTGCTCGATGGCCGCCTTGTTGCGTCCGCCGTCGAGGATGGGCAACGAGAAGACGACGCTCGCGAGCCAGGCACGGCTGCTCCACTTGAAGAGGTTCTCCAGGTCGCTCGACGCGTGGCCGCCTTCGGCCGTGAGCGCGAGCGCGGGGAAGAGTGCCGAGCGTGCCAGGCCGACGCGCGAGGTGGCAGCGGCCAGGCTCTTCTGCGCGGCGGTCACGTCGGGCCGGCGCTCCAGCAGGGCCGAGGGCACGCCGGCCGGAACCTCGGGCACCTTCTCGGCCGCGAGCAGCGGCGCCACGTCGAGGCTGAAGGCCGATGGCGCCTGGCCCAGCAGCAGGGCCAGCGCATGCTCGGTGCGGGCGCGTTGTCCGGCGAGCGCGGCGCGTTCGGCCTGCACGGTGGCGAGCTCGGTGCGCGAACGTGCCACGTCGAACTCGGCCACCGCGCCGGCACTGAAGCGGCGCTCGATCAGGCGGTTGTTCTCGGTGCGCAGGCCGAGCGTGGCGTCGAGCTGCGCGAGCTCGGCGTCGAGCGTGCGCAGCGAGAAGTAGGCCTGTGCCACGTCGGCCTGCAGCGCGAGCAGCACGGAGCGGTAGCTGGCCTCCACGCCTTCGGCGTCGGCACGCGCAGCGGCCACGCCGCTGCCCACGCGGTCGAAGAGGTCGATCTCGTAGCGCGCACCGAGGCCGGCCTGGTAGACCGTGCCGGCCGAGGTGGCCGTGCCGTCGGGCAGGCCCAGCGTGGCCGGTGCCGAGCGCGAGCGGCTCGCACCGGCGTTCACGCCGAGCGTCGGCCAGCGGCCGGCCTGCGCGCCGCTCAGCGTGGCGCGCGCCGCACGCACGCGCGCCGCAGCCAGCGCGAGGGTCGGGTTGGCTTTTTCGGCTTGCGCTTCGAGCGCGTCGAGGCGCTCGTCACCGAAGACGCGCCACCAGTGGCCGCGCGCGGCAGCTTCGGCCGGCACCGCCGGCTTCCAGCTCCCTTCGGCGGGCGTGGCCTGCTTGTACGTGGCGGGCACCGCGAGCTCGGGCTCGGGCACCTTCGG
>DASWSY010000564.1:0-9444 GCA_036402415.1 Rhizobacter sp.
ACGAGGTCATGGCCACCGTGCGCCTGATCGAAGGCTGGACCTTCCGCCAGTTCCGCGCCGAGCTGGCCAAGGCACCCGATCTGAAGCAGACCACTGCCACGATGAGCGAGGCCGAGCTGATGGCCGCCATAGGCGCGCCCGGCATGCCCGCCGAAGGGCGCTTCTACCCCGACACCTACGCCTTCAGCAAGGGCGCGAGCGACCTCGCCGTGCTCAAGCGCGCGCACCGCGCGATGCAGCGCCAGCTCGACGCCGCCTGGGCCGAGCGTGCCCCCGACACACCGCTCAAGAGCGCCGACGACTTGCTGAAGCTCGCCTCCATCGTCGAGAAGGAAACCGGCGCGGCGAAGGACCGTGGCCTCGTGGCTGGCGTCTTCATCAACCGGCTGCGCATCGGCATGCCGCTGCAGACCGACCCCACGGTGATCTACGGGCTGGGCGAGCGCTTCGACGGCAACCTGCGCAAGGTCGACCTGCTGACCGACGGCCCCTACAACACCTACACCCGCGGCGGCCTGCCGCCCACACCGATCTCGATGCCGGGGCGTGCCTCGCTGCTCGCCGCGGTGCGGCCCGACAAGACCCGCGCCCTCTACTTCGTGGCCAAGGGCGACGGCTCCAGCCATTTCAGCGAATCGCTCGCCGAGCACAACCGCGCGGTCACCCAGTACCAGTTGAAACGATGAGCCGCTTCATCAGCTTCGAAGGCATCGACGGTGCCGGCAAGTCCACGCACATCGACGCGCTGGCAGAGCGCCTGCGCCGCAGCGGCGGTGAGGTGGTGATGACGCGCGAGCCCGGCGGCACGGCGCTGGCCGAGAAGCTGCGCGAACTGGTGCTGCACGCGCCCATGGACGCGCTGACCGAAGCGCTGCTGGTGTTTGCCGCTCGCCGCGACCACATCCAGCAGGTGATCGCCCCGGCGCTGGCCCGCGGCGCCACCGTGCTGTGCGACCGTTTCACCGACGCCACCTTCGCCTACCAGGGTGCCGGCCGCGGGTTCGACACCGGCGTGCTCGCCACGCTCGAAGCCTGGGTGCAGCAAGGCCTGCAGCCCGAGCTCACCTTCTGGTTCGACCTGCCGGCCGAAACTGCCGCCGAGCGCCGTGCCGCGGCCCGTGCACCCGATCGCTTCGAGCAGCTTGACGCCGACTTCTTCAACCGCGTGCGCGAGGGTTATGCGGCACGCTGCCGGCAGGCGCCGCAGCGGTTCGCCCGCATCGACGCCTCGCTCCCGCGCGAGCAGGTGTGGGCCCAGGTGCTCGCCGAGATGGAGCGGCGCGGATGGTAGGCGCCGACGGCCAACTGCCGCTGCCCTGGCTCGGCATCCCCCTGCAGCAGGCCCTGCGCACGCAGCGCGGCCATGCCTTGCTGGTGCACGGGGCGCAGGGCACCGGCCAGTTCGAGATGTCGCTGTGCCTCGCGCAGGCCTGGCTGTGCGAAGGCGCGGGTGAAGGGCAGGGCAGCGCGCCCAGGCCTTGCGGCGCCTGCGCGAGCTGCCGCCTGGTGCAGGCGCACTCGCACCCCGACCTGCTCGTGCTGCTGCCCGAAGCCCTGCGCGAGCAACTCGGCTGGGGCGCTGCAGACGAAGGCGATGCCGGCGAGGGCAAGGCCTCCAAGGCCAAACCCAGCAAGGAGATCAAGGTCGAGGCGGTGCGCACGGCGGTGGGTTTCGCGCAGAGCACCTCGGCGCGCGGCCGCGGCAAGGTGGTGGTGGTCCACCCGGCCGAGCGCATGAATGCGATCTCGGCCAACACGTTGCTCAAGACGCTGGAAGAGCCCCCGGGCGTCGCCCGCTTCGTGCTGAGCTGCGGCGCGCCCGACGCGCTGCTGCCCACCATCCGCAGCCGCTGCCAGTCGGTGGCGCTCGGCCTGCCGCCGGCCGACGTGGCCAGCGCCTGGCTGGCGCAGCACAAGGTGGCGCAGCCCGAGGTCATGCTTGCCGCGGCCGGCGGCCAGCCGCTCGAAGCCCTGGCCTGGGTGCAGGAAGGCATCGACGCGGTGAGCTGGACGCGCTTTCCAAAGCAAATGGCGGGTGGCGACGCCGCGCCCGTCGCGGGCTGGCCGCTGCCGCTCCTGGTCGAGGCCCTGCAGAAGCTCTGCCACGACGCGATGTGCCTCGCGGCCGGGGCCCCGCCGCGCTACTTCCCGCCGGCGTCGCTGCCCTCGGGTGCGGCCTTGCCGGCGCTCGCCGCCTGGTCGAAGACGCTGCGCGATCTGCGGCGCCATGCCGAGCATCCGTGGAATATGCCCGTGATGGCGGAGTCGCTCGCGCTGCAGGCCGCGCAGGCCTTGAAGTCGCCCTTGGCAGCGAAGGGTCCTTCGGTACACTCGGCCCGATGAGCGAAGCGCCCTCCGTCCCCGTACGAACCGCCGGAAACGTGCCCGCAGGCGCCGGTGCGCGCCCGAGCGTCATCCAGCTCGTGTTCCGCGAGAAGGGTGCGCTCTACGCGGCCTACATCCCGCTCTTCGCCGATGGCGGCCTCTTCGTGCCGACCACGCGCGAGTACAAGCTGGGTGAAGACATCTACCTGCTGCTCTCGCTGCCCGATGACCCGCAGCGCTACCCGGTGGCCGGCAAGGTGGCCTGGATCACCCCGGTCAACGCCTCGGGCGGGCGCACGCAGGGCGTGGGCGTGAAGTTCCCGTCCGACGAGAAGACGCGCGTGCTCAAGATCAAGATCGAGGAAATCCTCGGCACCTCGATCCAGTCCGCCAAGCCCACGCAGACGATCTGACGGCGCCCACGTCGCGCCTGCCCCCAGAGAGGCGCCCGCCTTGCGCGTGCCGGACAATGGCCGGATGTACGTCGATTCCCACTGTCACCTGAGCTTCCCCGAACTGCGCGAGAAGCTTCCCGAAATCCGCCAGGCGATGGCCGCAGCGCAGGTCGACCGTGCGCTGTGCATCTGCACGAAGCTCGAAGAGTTCGACGACGTGCACGCCCTGGCGACGACCTACGACAACTTCTGGGCCACCGCCGGCGTGCATCCCGACACCGAAGGCCTGCAGGAGCCGAGCGTGGAGGACCTGCTCGCGCTGGCCGCCAGGCCGCGTGTCATCGGCATCGGCGAGACCGGCCTCGACTACTACCGCCTCAATGGCCGCTCCATCGCCGACATGGAGTGGCAGCGCGAGCGTTTCCGGGTGCACATCCGGGCCTCGAAGCAGACCGGCCTGCCGCTCGTCATCCACACCCGCAGCGCTTCCGACGACACCCTCGCCATCCTCCGGGAAGAGCAGGGCGAGCGCGGCGTCTTCCACTGCTTCACGGAGACGATGGACGTGGCCCGTGCCGCACTCGACCTCGGCTTCCATGTGTCGTTCTCCGGCATCCTCACCTTCAAGAACGCGGCCGACCTGCGCGAGGTCGCGCGCTTCGTGCCCATCGACCGCTGCCTGATCGAGACCGACAGCCCCTACCTCGCGCCGGTGCCCTATCGGGGCAAGACCAACAACCCTTCGTACGTGCCGTTCGTCGCCAAGCTGATCGGCGAGCTCAAGGGCCTCTCGCAGGAGGCCGTGGGCGAGCACACCAGCCGCAACTTCGAGCGGCTCTTCCTGCCGTCGGACATGTCAGCGAACGTCACGCCGGCGGCGTGAAATCCGCACGCCGCCCCTCGTGCGTGAGGGGGCTGCAAACCCTTGTCGGCAAAGCGTTTTCGCGCGTCTGGCAGCGCGCGAGCGACTGTGCCGCCCTGACAGCCTTGTCAGGGAAATTCCGACCCGCGCTCTGGTGCCCCCCTGACTTTCTGCACTCGCCCTTGCAGGCCTACATTGGCTCCACTGTCATCGCAACCTCTGGAGCACAACATGGCGACCCCCGAAATCCTGTCGAACCCGTTTGCCCTGATGATGAATCCGGCCGAAGTGCTGGAAGCCGTTGCCCGTTCCACCCGGCTGGATCACCTTCAGCGCCGCATCTGCCGCCCGCTCGACAAGCCGGTGATCGCGAAGAAGGAATTCGCGATGGACGACTACGACGGCGCGATCGACAACGAGCTCGAGACCGACTGAACGCCGGTTGACCCGTTTTTGAGTTGCCGCGGGTCCTGGCCCGCAGCTCCCCGGCGCCCAGAGCCGTACCGCGGCGCCGGACCTTTCCTCCCGGCCTGCGCACGCAGGCACAGGCCTTGCCCATGAAGACTCTCCACGCGAGGGCTTCATGCACCACAGGCAAGGCGCGACACCCACTCCTCCCCACCTCTCAGCGGTAAGGCATGCCGTCAAAGCTGCCTTGGCCGTGCCCTTCTTTGCCTGTGCACACCGGTGCTGGAGCCTTCTGTGAGCAGCTCCGCGGTGATGGGGGAACAAGACGTCTACCTGTTCCGGGAAGGCACCCACGCACGCCTGTACGACAAGCTCGGCGGCCGGCTCGAAGCCGACGGCGCACGCTTCGCCGTCTGGGCCCCCAACGCGCAGGAGGTGTCGGTCATCGGCGACTGGAACGGCTGGAATCCGACGGTCGACCGCCTGCAGCCTCGCGAGGACCGCAGTGGCATCTGGGAAGGCCGCGTGCCCGCGGCGCGCCACGGCGAAACCTACAAGTTCCACATCGTCTCGCGCCACGGCGGCTACCGCGTCGACAAGGCCGACCCCTATGCGCTATGCGCCGAGCTGCCGCCGGCCACCGCCTCGCGCCTGTGGTCGCTCGAGCATGAGTGGGGCGATGGCGAGTGGATGGCCAATCGTGCCGCAAAGAATGCGCTGGGCGCCCCCATCAGCATCTACGAGCTGCACCTGGGCTCGTGGCGCCGGCCCGAGCCGTCGGCGCCGAACCCGTTCTACAACTACCGGGAGCTCGCGCACCTCGTCGCCGACCACGTGAGCGACCTCGGCTTCACCCACGTGGAGCTGATGCCGATCACCGAGCACCCGTTCTACGGCTCCTGGGGCTACCAGACCACCGGCTACTTCGCGCCCACCGCACGCTACGGCACGCCGCAGGACTTCATGTACTTCGTGGACCACCTGCACCAGCGCGGCATCGGCGTGATCCTCGACTGGGTGCCCTCGCATTTCCCGACCGACGAGCACGGCCTGCAGTACTTCGACGGCACGCACCTCTACGAGCACTCCGATCCGCGCCAGGGCTTCCACCCCGAGTGGAACTCCAGCATCTTCAACTACGGCCGCAACGAGGTGCGGAGCTTCCTGCTGTCGTCGGCGATGTTCTGGCTCGACCGGTATCACCTCGACGGCCTGCGCGTCGACGCGGTGGCCTCGATGCTCTACCTCGACTACGCGCGCAAGGCCGGCGAATGGGTGCCCAACGACAACGGCGGGCGCGAGAACCTGGAGGCCATCACCTTCCTGCGCACGCTCAACGAGGCGGTGTACCGCGAGCACCCCGACACCATGAGCATCGCCGAGGAGTCGACCGCCTGGCCGCAGGTCTCGCGGCCCACGTCGGCGGGCGGCCTCGGCTTCGGCATGAAATGGAACATGGGCTGGATGCACGACACGCTGGCCTACTTCAAGCTCGACCCCATCCACCGCAAGTACCACCACGGCCAGCTCACCTTCTCGCTGGTCTACGCCTTCCACGAGAACTTCGTGCTGCCGTTGTCGCACGACGAAGTGGTCTACGGCAAGGGATCTCTCATCAACAAGATGCCCGGCGACACCTGGCAGCAGTTCGCCAACCTGCGCGCGCTCTACGGCTACATGTGGGCGCACCCCGGCAAGAAGCTGCTCTTCATGGGCGGCGAGTTCGCCCAGCGCCGCGAGTGGACGCACGAGGGCCAGCTCGAATGGTTCGTCGCGCAGCAGCCCGAGCATGCGGGCCTGATGCACTACCTGCGCGACCTCAACCGCGTGCTGCGCCAGCACCCCGCGCTGTACGAGGTCGACTTCGCGCACGAGGGCTTCGAATGGGCGGTGTCCGACGATGCCGGCGCGAGCGTGATCGCCTTCCTGCGCAAGCCGCGCGACCGCGGTGCCACACTGCTGGTGGTGTGCAACCTCACGCCGCTGCCGCGCCAGCGCTACCGCATCGGCGTGCCGCTGCCCGGGTACTGGCGCGAGGTCATCAACAGCGACGCCAGCGAGTACGGCGGTTCGGGCTGGGGCAACCTCGGCGGGGTCGAAGCGCAGGAGCAGCCGTGGCACGGGCGGCCCTGTTCGCTGAGCCTCACGCTGCCGCCGCTGTCGACCATCGTGCTGCAACAGGAGGCCCATGGCCCGCGCGAAACTGACTGAGGCGCCCGAGGGGATGCCGCCCGATGGCCGCATGCGCGCGGTCATCGACGCGGTGCTGCCCTGCGTCGATGGCGGCCGCTTTCCCGCCAAGTGCATTGCCGGCCAACCCTTCCACGTGACCGTGCACGCCTTCACCGACGGCCACGACGCGCTGCGCGTGATGCTGCTGTGGCACCACGAAGGCCAGGCGGTGCAGGAAGTGGAGATGAAGCTCAAGTGGAACGACGAGTGGCACGCGAGCTTCACGCCCTCGGTGCCGGGCCGCTACAACTACGAGGCGGTGGCCTGGGTCGATCATTTCCGCTCGTGGCGTACCGAGCTCGCGCGCCGCGTCGACCCCGACGACATCCGCATCGCCGCCCGCGTGGGCGCGGAGCTCGTCGACCAGGCGGCCCAGCGCGCCAAGGGCGAGGACCGCGAGGCGCTGCTGCGCTTCTCGGCCGCGCTCAAGAAGCCCGCCCAGGAGCCGCACGAGGTCGAAGCCCTCAAGGCGCTGGCGCTGGACCCGCTGCAGGCCGCGCTCGTCGACCGCTACCCCGACCGTTCGCTGGGCGTGTCGTCGGCCACGATGCTGCCGCTGGTGGCCGACCGCGAGCGTGCGGGCTTCAGCGCCTGGTACGAGCTCTTCCCGCGCTCGGCCTCGGCCGAGCCGGGCATGCACGGCCGCTTCAGCGACGTCGAGCGCCAGTTGCCGCGCATCGCCGAGATGGGCTTCGACGTCGTCTACCTCCCGCCCATCCACCCCATCGGCCGCGAGAAGCGCAAGGGCAAGAACAACGCGCTCACCACCGAGCCCGGCGACGTGGGCAGCCCCTGGGCCATCGGCGCGGCCGAAGGCGGGCACAAGAGCATCCTGCCGGCACTCGGCACGCCGGAAGACTTCCGGCGCCTGGTCAAGGCGGCCTCCGAGCTGGGCCTCGAGATCGCGCTCGACATCGCGATGCAGTGCGCCCCGGACCACCCCTACGTGAAGCAGCACCCGCAGTGGTTCCGCTGGCGGCCCGACGGCACGGTGCAGTACGCCGAGAACCCGCCCAAGAAGTACCAGGACATCTACCCCTTCAACTTCGAGACCGAGGACTGGCAGGCCCTGTGGCTCGAGCTCAAGAGCATCTTCGACCACTGGATCGGGGAGGGCGTGCGTGTCTTCCGCGTCGACAACCCGCACACCAAGGCCTTCGCGTTCTGGGAGTGGTGCATCGGCGAGATCCGCAAGCACCACCCCGACGTGCTCTTCCTCTCGGAAGCCTTCACCCGGCCCAAGGTGATGCACCGCCTGGCCAAGCTCGGCTTCAGCCAGTCGTACACCTACTTCACCTGGCGCAACACCGCCGAGGAGCTGACGGAGTACTTCACCGAGCTCTCGCAAGGCCCCGGCCGCCACTACTTCCGCCCCAACGCCTGGCCCAACACGCCCGACATCCTCTCCGAGCACCTGCACGGCCAGGGCCGGCCGGCGTTCGAGGTGCGGCTCGTGCTGGCCACTACGCTGAGCGCGAACTACGGCGTCTACGGCCCGGCCTACGAGCTGATGGAGAACACCCCGCGCAGCGCCGGCAGCGAGGAGTACCTGCACTCCGAGAAGTACCAGCTCCGCCACTGGGACCTCAACCGCGCCGACAGCCTGCAGCCGCTGATGACGCGCCTCAACGCGATCCGCCGCGAGAACCGCGCCCTGCAGAGCAATGCCGGCCTCGAGTTCTTCGAGACCGACAACGAGCAACTCCTCGCCTATGCCAAGCGCACCGACGACGGCGACAACCTCGTCCTCTGCGTCGTCAACCTCGACGTGCGCTACCCGCAGTCGGGCTGGGTCGAGGTCGACACCACCTGGCTCGGCCTGGCGCAGGCAAGCGATGCCTACGAACTCGACGACCTGCTCAACCAGCAGAGCTTCATCTGGCGAGGCGCCCGCAACTTCGTGATCCTCCAGCCCGGCCAGGCCCACGTGATGCGCCTGCGCCGCGGGGTGCGAAACGAGCGCGATTCAGAGTCGTTCCAGAGATGAACGCGCCGCACACGCCCCACCTGCGAGCTGCCGAAGGCGGTCCGACCACGCCGGTGACCAATGCGGCGCTGTGGTACCAGGACGCCGTCATCTACCAGCTCAACGTCAAGGCCTTCGTCGACAGCAACGGCGACGGCGTGGGCGACTTCCAGGGCGTGACCTCGCGGCTCGACTACGTGAAGGACCTGGGCGTCAACACCATCTGGCTGATGCCGTTTTACCCGTCACCGCTGAAGGACGACGGCTACGACATCGCCGACTACCTCGACGTCAACCCGCAGTACGGCACGCTCGACGACTTCAAGCAGATGCTCGACGAGGCGCACAAGCGCGACCTGAAGGTGATCACCGAACTCGTCATCAACCACACGAGCGACCAGCACCCGTGGTTCCAGGCCGCGCGCAAGGCGCCGCCCGGCTCGCCCGAGCGCGACTTCTACGTCTGGAGCGACACCGACGACAAGTACCGCGGCACCCGCATCATCTTCACCGACACCGAGACCTCCAACTGGACCTGGGACCCCGTCGCCAAGGCCTATTTCTGGCACCGCTTCTTCAGCCACCAGCCGGCTCTCAACTTCGACAACCCCCAGGTGCTGGAAGCCATCTTCAAGGTGATGCGCTTCTGGCTCGACATGGGGGTCGACGGCTTCCGCCTCGACGCCATTCCCTACCTGATCGAGCGCGAAGGCACCAACAACGAGAACCTGCCCGAGACGCACGCGATCATCAAGCAGCTGCGGGCGGCCATCGACGCCAACTACCCCAACCGCTTCCTGCTCGCCGAGGCCAACCAGTGGCCCGAAGACGTGCGCGAGTATTTCGGCGAGGGTGACGAGTGCCACATGGCCTACCACTTCCCGCTGATGCCGCGCATGTACATGGCCATCGCGCAGGAAGACCGTTACCCGCTCACCGAGATCATGGCGCAGACGCCGGAGATCCCGCAGAGCTGCCAGTGGGCCATCTTCCTGCGCAACCACGACGAGCTCACGCTCGAGATGGTGACGAGCAAGGAGCGCGACTACATGTACGGCACGTATGCGGCCGACCCGCGCGCGCGCATCAACCTCGGCATCCGCAGGCGGCTGGCTCCGCTGATGGACAACGACATCGACCGCATCAAGCTGATGAACAGCCTGCTGCTGTCGATGCGCGGCTCGCCCATCGTCTACTACGGCGACGAGATCGGCATGGGCGACAACATCTTCATCGGCGACCGCAACGGCGTGCGC
>DASWSY010000565.1:0-4805 GCA_036402415.1 Rhizobacter sp.
GAGCTGGTCGCTGTTGAGGCCGGCCACCTGCACGCTGGACAGCGTGGCGAAGTGCTGGGTGCCCAGCGCATTCAGGTCCTCGGTGGTCATCGAGCCGAGCTGGGCGGACGTCAGCGCAGCGGTCTGGGCGGTGGTGAGCGCACCGACCTGGTCGCTGTTGAGGGCGGCGAGCTGGTCGCTGTTGAGGCCACGGATGGTGGCCGTGCCGATGGCACGCAGGTCTTGCGTCTCGATGGCGCCGATGTGGTCGCTGTTGAAGGCGCCGATCTGGTCGCTCGACAGGCGGGCGACCTGGGCGGTCGACAGGGCCGCGACGTCGGCGGTCTCCATCGTCGAGACCTGCGTGGTCGTCAGGGCGTCGATCTGGGTGGTCGTCAGGCGCGGGATCTGGTCGCTGGTCAGCGCGTTCAGGTCGTCACTGTTGAGCGTGGCGATCTGCTGCGTGGTGAGCGAGACGACCTGGGCGCTGGTCAGCGCGCCGATGTGGTCGGAGGTGAGCGCGGCAAGCTGGTCGCTGTTGAGGCTGCGGATGCCGGCGGTCGTGAGGGCACGCAGGTCGTTGGTCTCGAGCGCACCGAGCTGGTCGCTGTTGAGGGCGGCCACCTGCTGCGTCGACAAGGTCGCGAAGTGCTGGGTGCCGAGGGCGTTCAAGTCCTCGGTCGTCATGGTCGACACCTGGGTGCTCGTCAGGTTGGCCACCTGCTGAGTACCGAGGGCCTGCACCTGGTCGCTGGCCAGCGCGTTGAGCTGGTCGCTTTCGAGGGCACGCAGCACCTGCGTGGTCATCGCGCGCAGGTCCTGCGTCTGGAACGCGATCATGTGGTCGCTGTTCAGGCCGGGCACGCCTGCCGTGGAAATGGCCGCAACCTGCGCCGTCGTCAGGGCCGCGATCTGGTCGCTGTTGAACGCCGCCCAGTCTTCGGTCGTCAGCCCCGCGATGGTCCTGCTGGACAGGCCGGAGATCTGCGCGGTGCTGAGTGCTGGGATGATGGTGGCCATGTGGATTCCTTGTTCGGTTGTCCGGTCTGCGACTTGGAGCTGGGCGTTTCGCCTGCTGTGGTCCTGTTAGGGCGGGATTGCGGTCATCTCTCGGAAGATCGGAGAGCGGGGCGTGCAGGTGAATGCCATGCCCTCGGAACCTCGTTCCCTTCCCATTCCGTCGGAATATCGGTGGCCCGGCACCGGGACTTAAGGTGGATTTGCGGCACTTCGGCCGCGTTGTTCGCCATGAATGGCCGTGCTCGCGGCCATTGGCGCGACATTCGTCACGAATCCGCGCGGCCATGAATAAAGGCCTCGCCGTTGCCGGCGAGGCCTTCGTTTCGACGCTCTCTATATGGCGTGCAGCGCGGTCAGCCGTGGCGTGCCGCGAATTCCTTCATGTAGTCGGCCAGCGCCTGCACGCCTTCGACGGGCATGGCGTTGTAGATCGACGCGCGGATGCCACCCACCGAGCTGTGCCCCTTGAGTTGCACCATGCCGCGCTCCTTCGCGCCTTGCAGGAAGGCGGTGGTGAGCTCCTCGGTCGGCAGGGTGAAGGGCACGTTCATCAGCGAGCGGGCCTCGCGGGCGACGGGGCTCGTGTAGAAAGGCGTGGCGTCGAGCAGGTCGTACAGCAGCGCGGCTTTGCGGCGGTTGTGCGCCTCCATCGCGGCCAGGCCGCCCTGCTTCTTCAGCCACTGGAACACCAGCCCGGCGATGTAGATCGCGTAGGTGGGGGGCGTGTTGAGCATGGAGTCGTGGTCGGCCTGCTGCTTGAAGTCGAAGGCATTGGGGGTGATGGGCAGGGCCTGGCCGATGAGGTCGTCGCGCACGAGCACCAGCGTCATGCCCGACGGGCCCATGTTCTTCTGTGCGCCGGCGAAGATCAGTCCGTAGCGGCTCACGTCGACGGGGCGCGAGAGGATGTCGGACGACATGTCGGCCACCAGCGGCACGCTGCCGGTGTCGGGCGTGAAGTGGTACTGCACGCCGCCGATGGTCTCGTTGCTGCAGATGTGCACGTAGGCGGCGTCGGGGTCGAGCTTCCAGGTGTTCTGCGGCGGGATGCTCGTGAACTTGTCGGCCTCGCTGCTGGCGGCCACGTTCACGCTCGCGTACTTCTTCGCTTCCTTGAGCGACTTGGTGGACCAGGAGCCGGTGTTGATGAAGTCGATGCTTTTCTTCCCGCGCAGCAGGTTCATCGGCACGATGCCGTTCATGCCCACGCCGCCGCCTTGCAGGAAGAGGATCTTGTAGTTGGCTGGCAGGTTCAGCAGCTCGGCGAGGTCGGCCTTGGTCTGGGCGAGGATGGACATGAACTCCTTGCCGCGGTGGCTCATCTCCATCACCGACATGCCGCAGCCCTGCCAATCCATCATTTCTTCTGCGGCCTGGCGCAGCACAGGTTCGGGGAGGACGGCGGGGCCGGCGCTGAAGTTGTAGGCGCGAGTCATGTCTTGGCGGGTGAGCTTCGGGAGGGAGGGGCTAGCTTAGCTGATGGGTTCGGGGTGGCCGCGATACAGATTTGTGGTTTTGCCGGGGGCACAGCGGCACATCGGGCCTGGGGTGAGGGGCTCCGTTCATGTCCCTCCTCGATGAACGCTCCCGCGTTCATCGATTCCTTCCTCTACTTCACTGCGCCCCTCACCCCAGGCCCGATGTGCGAGAGGCACTGCCAGCCCCTGTGGTGGGGGAGGGGGCTTGTATTTCGCGGCCGCGCCAGCACGCGCGCGCCAGCCACCGCAGAGCCCCTGTTAGATTCCCAGCCCATGAGCGAAACAAGCTTCTTCTGGCACGACTACGAAACCTTCGGCCGTGTGCCCAGGCGCGACCGGCCGTCGCAGTTCGCCGGCATCCGTACCGATGCCGAGCTGAACGAGATCGGCCAGCCGGTGATGGAGTATTGCCAGCCCGCGCCCGACTACCTGCCCGATCCGGAGTCCTGCCTGCTCACCGGCATTCTGCCGCAGACCTGCCTGGCGCAGGGCCTGCCCGAGCACGCGTTTGCCGATCTGATCGAGAAGCAGCTTGCCACGCCTGGCACCATCGGCGTGGGCTACAACTCCATCCGCTTCGACGACGAGGTGACGCGCCACCTCTTCTGGCGCAACCTCATCGACCCTTACGCCCGCGAGTGGCAGAACGATTGCGGCCGGTGGGACCTGCTCGACGTCGTGCGTGTCACCTGGGCGCTGCGGCCCGAGGGCATCGAGTGGCCGAAGCACGAGGATGGCCGGCCGTCGTTCAAGCTCGAGCACCTGACCCAGGTGAACGGCCTGGTGCACGAAGCGGCGCACGATGCACTGTCGGACGTGCGCGCCACCATCGCGGTGGCCAAGCTCGTCAAGACACGCCAGCCCAAGCTGTGGGACTTCTGCCTGCGCCTGCGCCGCAAGGATGAAGTCATCCGCGAGATGGGCGTGGGACGGGCCTTCCTGCACATCTCGGGCATGTACGGCGTGGAGCGTGGCTGCATGGCGCTCGTGTGGCCGCTCGCGCCGCACCCGCCCAACAAGAACGAAGTCATCGTCTGGGACCTGGCCTGCGACCCGGCAGAGCTCTTCGAGCTCGACGTCGCCACCATCCGCCAGCGCATGTTCAG
The DNA here is from genome assembly GCA_036402415.1 of Rhizobacter sp. GTDB lineage: Bacteria > Pseudomonadota > Gammaproteobacteria > Burkholderiales > Burkholderiaceae_C > Rhizobacter. The sequence goes on from DASWSY010000565.1 coordinate 3,584, forward strand.
CCGCAGCGAAGACCTGCCCGAGGGCGTGACGCGCCTGCCGATCAAGACCATCCACATCAACAAGTCGCCCATCGTCGTCGGCAACCTCAAGACGCTCGGCGACGCCGTGGCCGCGAAGTGGGGCATCGACGTCGAACGCTCGATGCGCTTTGCCGAGCTGGCGGGGCAGAAAGGCCAGTTGCTCGCCGGCATGTGGCCGGCGGTCTTCGAGCGGCCGGCGCCCGAGGGCCGGCCCGACGTCGACGAAGACCTGTACGGCGGCTTCGTCGGCAACGACGACCGGCGCACGCTGCAGCGCCTGCGCTCGCTGAGCCCCGAGCAGCTCGCCGAGAAGCGGCCCGCGTTCACCGACAAGCGGCTCGACGAGCTGCTCTTCCGCTACCGTGCGCGCAACTTCCCGCACACGCTCAACGACGTCGAGCGCCAGCAGTGGCAGCAGCATTGCGCGCACAAGCTGCACGATGGCGCCGGCGGGGCGCTCACGCTCGAAGCCTTCTTCGAGCGCATCGACGCGCTGGAGCCCACCGCCGACGAACGTGCGCAGGAGATCCTGGGGGCGCTCGTCGACTACGCAACCGAGATCGCACCCGAGCGCGACTGAGCGTCCAACACGACCTGGAGGTCCCATGCACCAGACTCTCTCCCATGTCGCACGTCTCCGTCACGGCCTGCTGCTGATGCTCGCGGCGCTGCTTTCGGCCTGCGGCAGCGTGCAGAACGTGCCGGTGCGCGACCGCGAGTCGCCCGTGGGCGCCGTGCGCGCGAGCTGGCATGGCGGGGCGCGCGATGCGGGCCGCCCGTCGGGCCCCGGGGTGGAGGTCGGCTACGAGTACTACACCGCACGCGACACGCAGGCCCTGGGCGCCGGTCAGTCCGTGGTGCTCGAAGGCGGCAGCTTCGTCGGGCCCGACGTGCTGCAGCACCGTGCTCGCCTGCAGTACGGCTACGTGGCCTACAACCACCGCTTCCGCTTCGGCGAGCATTTCGAGCTCGAGCCCTTCATCGGCGCCGCACGTGTGCGCATGCGGCTGCAGACCACGCCGGGTGGCGGTGCGACCGTCACCACGGTCGACGATCGCCGCACCGGTGCCATCGGTGGCGTGACGCCGCGCTGGCGCTTCAATTCATGGCTTGGCGTGGAAGCGAGGCTGAGCTACCTCGGCGCCTCGGCCTGGGCCTCGGGCGAGACCTACGAGCTTGCGCTGGTGCTGAACCCGGCGCC
>DASWSY010000566.1:0-4933 GCA_036402415.1 Rhizobacter sp.
GAGCAGAACCTGCTGCTCAAGCTCGCCCTGGAAGCGCTGGGCTTCGAGGTCGAGGCGCTGGCCGCACGGGTGGTTTGGATGCGCCCGGCCGATGCACCGCTGCGCCCGCGCAGCCACATGCTGCTGAAGGTGACGGTGCCCGCCGACGACGGCCCGACGGCCTACATCGCCGATGCCGGCTTCGGCGGCAACCTGATGGACACGCCGCTCCCACTCGTCGCCGACGCGCCCCATCGCACGCCGCACGCCCTGCTGCGCTTCACGCTCGAGGGCGATGCCTATACCGCCGAGACACGCCTGCCAGCCGGCTGGATGCCGATGTACCGCTTCACGCTCGAGCCGCACGCGGCGGCCGACTACGAGCCGCTCAACTGGTTCACCGCGACGCACCCCACGTCGATCTTCTGCCACAACCTGCTCTTGGAACGCGTGACGCCGGAGCTGCGCGTGGGGCTCTTCAACGACCGGCTGGTGCAGCGCCGCCCGGGGCTGCCGCCGGCGACCACCCGGCTCGACACGCTTGCCGTGTTCGAGGCGGCGCTGCAGGATCACTTCGGCCTGGCGTTGCCGCGCGAGATGCGCGCGGCGCTGTGGCACAAGGTCCCCAAGGGGCTCGACCAGTTCGTCACGCCGTCGGCGTAGCGCGCCGCGCACGCGCGAAGAGCCACCAGGCGATCGAGAGGTTGAGGGCGTTCCAGGCGATGCCGTTGACGAAGGCGGCCTGGTAGGAGCCGGTGAGGTCGAACACCTTGCCCGACATCCAGCCGCCGAGCGCCATGCCCAGGAGCGTGCACATGAGCACGGCCCCTACGCGCGAGCCGGCCTCCTGCGGCGGAAAGTGCTCGCGCACGATGATGGCGTACGAGGGCACGATGCCGCCCTGGAAGAGCCCGAAGAGCGCCGAGATCACGTAAAGCGACACCAGCCCGTCGAAGGGCAGGAAGAGCAGCAGCGCCAGGCCCTGCAGCGTGGAGCCCAGCAGCAGCGTGCGCAGCCCGCCGATGTGGTCGCAGATCCAGCCCGACACCAGCCGGCTCACGATGCCCGCCGCGAGCATCAGCGACAGCATCTGCGCGCCGCGTGCCGCGCCATAGCCGAGGTCGCCGCAGTAGGCCACGATGTGCACCTGCGGCATCGACATCGCCACGCAGCAGGCCACGCCCGCCACGCACAGCAGCGCCTGGGCCTTGTTCATGGTGAAGCCGAAGGGCCGCTCGCTCGCCACCACGCCGCCGCCCGGCACGGTGGAAACCTGCGCCTTCGGCGGCCGCGGGCGCAGCGCGAGCGCGATGAAGGGCATGGTGAGCGCGCAGAACACGCCGATGCCGAAGTAGGTGTGGCGCCAGCCCACCAGTTCGTTGAAGTGCTGAACGACCGGCGGCCAGATCGCGCCGGCCAGGTAGTTGCCGCTCGCGCAGATGGCCACCGCGATGCCGCGCCGCCGCACGAACCAGAGCGATGCGTCGGCCACCAGCGGCGCAAAGGTGGCCGAGCTGCCCAGCAGGCCGAGCAGCACGCCATGCGCCAGCGCGAAGATCCACACGTTCGGCGCCAGGCCCGCCGCGAGGTAGCCCAGCGCCAGGCCGGCGCTGCCGATCAGCACCGGCACCATCACGCCATAGCGGTCGGCGAGCTTGCCCATCAGCATGCCGCCGATGCCGAAGCCGATCATGAGCGCCGTGTAGGGCAGCGAGGCATCGGCACGCGCCACGCCGAATTCGGCCTGCACCGAGGGCAGCACCACCGCCACGAGGTACATGCCGCCGCTGCCGATGGTCATCAGGGCCAGGGCCGCCATCAACCGTGTCCAGGCGTATCTGGAATCGGGGGCGTGGGATTCAGGAACTGCTGGATTCATGCCGATAACCTGATTGGAACCCGGCAACACTTGGCGTCCACGAGGGCTCCTGCCTATGGGAGAGGCACCGGATTGGTGATTTAATGAACGGCCGCCGGCCTCTGCCCGCGTGGTCCCACAGACACAGGTCTTCATGCCCGTCGTTGCAGTCGTCAATCGCAAAGGTGGAAGCGGCAAGAGCACGCTGGCCACGCATTTGGCCGCTCACCTCGCGCACCAGGGCACCCCCGTGATGCTGGGCGACGTCGACAAGCAGCAGTCCACCCAGGCATGGCTCAGGCTGCGCAACAAGCAGAACGTCACCAACAAGGCCCCCATCGTCGGCTGGACGGTCGACGCCCGCAGTGTGCTGCGCTCGCCGCCCGGCGTGAGCCACGTGATCCTCGACACCCCCGGCGGCCTGCGCGGCTTCGACCTCGCCCGCGTGGCCATGTTTGCCGACGCCATCGTCATGCCGGTGTGCAACTCGGTCTTCGACCGCGAATCGGCCGCCGACTGCTTCGCCGAGTTGATGACGCTGCCGCGCATCGCCAGCGGCAAGTGCAAGGTGGCCGCGGTGGGCATGCGGCTGGACGCCCGCACCAAGGCCGACGAAACCCTGCGCGACTGGGCCGGCAAGCACCAGATCCCGTTCATCGGCGTGCTGCGCGAGACGCAGGGCTACGTGCGCTGCGTCGAGCAGGGCCTGACGCTCTTCGACCTGCCGCCCGCCAAGGTGGAGGCCGACATCGCGCAGTGGCAGCCCATCCTGCAGTGGCTGCAGCCCGTGCTGCACCCGAAGCCCGCCGCCGACCTCACCCGGCCGGTGGCCACCGGCCTGTCGCCCGCGCCCGCCGGCCATCGGGCGCCCAGCCTCAAGCCGGCCCAGGTCTCGCTCCTGGCCCCGGAACACGAGGAACCCGTGCGCCCCGGTGCCGCGCCCGTGTCGCGCGCGGCACCGCCTCGACCCGCCCCCGCCCGCAGCAGCTCGGTGGTCGGCCGCCTGGGGAGCTGGCTCGAAGGCTTCAGCGTCTCGCGGCTGCTGCAGCGGTGAGATGACGGCCCCTCGGCTGACGGGTACGTCAGCCGATCGCCCAAGGGGATTCGGGCCGGCTTGGGAGCGGCCCGGCGCTAGGCCCGCCTCGCGACCGGATCTGCACGACATCGGCAAGCGCGCGTGCCAACGCCTCCAGATCGAAGGGCTTGGCCAGGCGCTGCACGTCGGCCGGCAGCACCATCGCAAGCTCGGCGTAGCCGGTCGCCAGGATCGCCGGCAGGCCGGGCCTTGCCAGGCGCGCGGCCTCGATCAACTGCACGCCGGTCGTCTGGGGCATCGCCTGGTCGGTGACGAGCAGGTCGATCGACGGGTCACGCTCGAGCATGGCCAGCGCCTCCTTCGCCGAATGCGCCTCCAGCGCCTGGTGGCCAAGCTCCTGCAGCATGGCCACGGTGTTCATCAGCACCAGCGGATCGTCGTCCACGGCCAGCACGGTGAGCGGGTTCAGCACGGGAGGCGGCGCCACGATGGGCTCTGATGGGGCGGCGAGCGCTTCGGCGGACTGCAAGGCCACCGGCAGCCACAGCTCGACGGTCGTGCCTTCGCCCTTGGCACTCTTGATCACGAGCCAGCCACCCGATTGCGCCGCGAGGCCTTCCACCATCGACAGGCCGAGCCCCGTGCCCTTGCCCACGCCCTTGGTCGTGTAGAACGGCTCGGTGGCGCGCGCCAGGGTCTCCTCGTCCATGCCCTCGCCTTCGTCGCGCAGCGACAGGCACACGTAGCGCCCCTGCGCCGGTTTGCCCGCCGGGCCGGCCGTGGTTTCCTCGCGCGCGGCGATGGCGATCATGCCGCCGCGCGGCATGGCGTCGCGTGCGTTGACGGCCAGGTTGAGCAGCGCGAGCTCGAGCTGGTTGGCATCGACCAGCACTGGCGAGAGTGCGTCGGCGAAGTGCGTCTCGATGCTCACGCCCGGGCCGAGCGAGGTCTGCAACAGCCCCGCCATGCCGCGCACCAGCTCGGGCACCTGCACCGCCACCGGCTTGAGCGCCTGGCGCCGCGCGAAGGCGAGCATGCGCTGCGTGAGCTCGGCGCCGCGCCGGGCGCCGCGCACCGCGTTGTCGAGCAGGGCCTGCGTCTTCGGGTCTTCGGGGATGCGCCGACGGATGAGCGCCAGGCTCGACAGCACCGCCATCAGCAGGTTGTTGAAATCGTGCGCCACGCCGCCCGTGAGCTGGCCGATGGCGTCCATCTTCTGCGACTGGAAGAAGGCCTCGCGCGCGATCTCGAGCTGGTGCTGGGCCTCGCGCTTCTCGGTCACGTCGCGCGTGACCTTCGCGAAGCCGAGCAGCCGGCCCTCGGCATCGGCGATGCGGTCGATCACCACGTTGGCCCAGAAGCGCGTGCCGTCCTTGCGCACGCGCCAGCCCTCGCCTTCGAAGCGGCCTTCGCGCGCCGCCGTCTGCAGCGCGATCGCCGGGCGGTCGCGGGCGCGGTCTTCGGCGGTGTAGAAACGCGAGAAGTGCACGCCGATGATTTCTTCGGGCGCATAGCCCTTGATGCGCTGCGCCCCGAGGTTCCAGCTCGACACCTGGCCATGCGCGTCGAGCATGTAGATGGCGTAGTCGGTCACGCTCTGCACGAGCAGGTTGAACTGGTCCTCGCTGCGCTTGAGCAGTTCGGCCGCGGCCTTGCGCTCGCTCAGGTCGCGCGTGACCTTGGCAAAGCCGATCAGCTCGCCCGCGGGCGTGCGGATGGGGTCGATGATCACGTGCGCCCAGAAGCGCGTGCCGTCCTTGCGCCGGCGCCAGCCCTCGCCTTCGAAGCGGCCCTCGCGCAGCGCGGTGGCCAGCGCCTTTTGCGGCAGGCCGACCTCGCGGTCCTCGTCGACGTAGAAGCGCGAAAAGTGGTGGCCGATGATCTCGGCCTCGGTGTAGCCCTTGAAGCGCTGGGCGCCGCTGTTCCAGCTCGACACGATGCCGTTCGCGTCGAGCATGTAGATGGCGTAGTCGGTGACGGCATCGACCAGCAGCCGGTATCGGCTCTCGTTCATCAACGGCATCGCGCGGGGTGTTTCGGCATGCACGCATTATTTGCGC
>DASWSY010000567.1:0-6767 GCA_036402415.1 Rhizobacter sp.
TGGCGAGGGGCCGGACGTCGACGAACAGGTACCGGCCGGAGCGGTGGAGATTTCGGCCGGGGAAGGCGAAGTCGGCAACACCCTGCAGGCCTACCTGCGCGAGATCAGGCGCGCACCAAGGGCATCGCGATCGCAGGCAAGGCGGGTGACCCGGTCGTCGCTGCAGCGGACGGCAAGGTCGTCTACGCTGGCTCCGGCCTGCGGGGCTACGGCAACCTCGTCATCATCAAGCACAACAACACCTACCTCACCGCATACGCCCACAATCAGGCTCTGATGGTCAAAGAGGAGCAGGCCGTGAAGCGTGGACAGAAGATTGCCGAGATGGGTTCGTCCGACGCCGAGCGGGTGCAGCTTCACTTCGAGATCCGCAAGCAGGGCAAGCCTGTCGACCCCGCGAGGCTGTTGCCGCTGCGCTGAGCGCGCAGATCGACCCGAACCCGAGCCGCACTCGCACCATGAGCAAGAAGCGCCACACGGGGAACGGGTCAGGGCTCGACGGACCGCCGAATGGGGGCGGCGGCGCGCCCTCCCTTCAATCGGTTCTGCAATTGGGTGGGGATGGCGAGGGGCCGGACGTCGACGAACAGGTACCGGCCGGAGCGGTGGAGATTTCGGCCGGGGAAGGCGAAGTCGGCAACACCCTGCAGGCCTACCTGCGCGAGATCAGGCGCGCACCGCTGTTCACCCCTCAGGAAGAGTTCGAGACCGCCACGCGTGCGCGGGCCGGAGACTTCGCCGCACGCCAGCAGATGATCGAGCGCAACCTGCGCCTGGTGGTGAGCATTGCCAAGAATTACCTTGGCCGCGGTCTGCCCATGACCGACCTGATCGAGGAAGGCAATCTCGGCCTGATGCATGCCATCGGCAAGTTCGAACCCGAGCGCGGATTCCGTTTCTCGACCTACTCGTCGTGGTGGATCCGGCAGAGCATCGAGCGAGCGATCATGCACCAGGCGCGGCTGGTGCGGCTGCCGGTCCACGTGGTGCGCGAACTCAACCAGGTGCTCAAGGCGCGGCGGGCGCTCGAAGCCGCGGGTGCCCATCCCGAAGGTGAACAGCCGGTGCGCGTGGAAGACATCGCCCATCGCATCGGCCGGCCGGTGCACGAGGTGGCCGAGTTGCTGAAGTTCGCCGAGACGCCGGCGTCGCTCGACGCGCCGCTGGACCGTGACGGCACCGAGTCCATGCTGGACAGCGTGGCCGACGACGGGGCGGGCGACCCGGTCAACCTGACGCTGCACAACGAGGTGGAAGTGCTGCTGCGGCACGGCCTGGAGGAACTGAGCGAGCGGGAGCGCGAGGTGCTTTCCGGCCGCTACGGCCTGCACGATCGTGAACCCGAGACGCTGGAGGTCCTGGCCGAGCGGCTGGGCTTGACGCGCGAGCGCATCCGCCAGATCCAGCAGGAGGCACTCGTCAAGCTCAAGCGCCGCATGACGCGCAGCGGCGTGAGCCGAGACTCGCTCTTCTGAGCCTTGCGGGGCTGAGACAATCGCCCCATGACAGCAGCAGATGAATGGCTCAAGGTCGAATCACTCGATCTTGAAGCGCAAGGCGTGGCGCACAACGCCGAAGGCAAGGTGGTCTTCATCGACGGGGCCTTGCCCGGCGAAGAGGTGAGGGTCAGTGTTCAGCGCCGCAAGAACAACTGGGAGCAGGCGACGGTCGTCGACCTGCGTCGCGAAAGCTCGCAGCGGGTGACGCCGGCCTGCCGGCACTTCGGCACTTGCGGGGGCTGCAAGATGCAGCACTTCCACATCGGCGCGCAGGTGGCCACCAAGCAGCGCGCACTCGAAGACGCGCTGTGGCACCTGGGCAAGGTGAAGGCGGAGCGTGTGCTGCGTCCCATCGAAGGCCCGGCGTGGGGCTACCGCTACCGCGCGCGCCTGTCGGTGCGCCACGTGGTGAAGAAGGGCAAGGTGCTGGTCGGCTTCCATGAGCGCAAGTCGAGTTACGTCGCCGACATGGACAGTTGCGAGGTGCTGCCGCCGCACTTGAGCGCGCTGTTGCTTCCCTTGCGCGACCTGATCGCGGCGATGGACCAGCGCGACCGCCTGCCGCAGATCGAAGTGGCGGTGGGTGAGGCGGTGACGGCGCTGGTGCTTCGCCACCTGGAGCCGTTGAGCGCTGGCGACCTGCAACGCCTGCGTGAGTTCGGCTCGCGGCATGGCATCCAGTGGTGGCTGCAGCCCAAGGGCCCGGACACCGTGCACCGACTGGACGAAGGCGGTCCGCCCCTTGCCTACGCCTTGCCCGAGTTCGGCATCACGATGCCGTTCAAGCCGACCGACTTCACGCAGGTCAACCACCAGATCAACCAGGTGCTGGTGAGCCAGGCGCTGAGGCTGCTGGCAGCTCAAGCGAACGAACGTGTGATCGACTGGTTCTGTGGCCTGGGCAACTTCACCCTGCCGATCGCCACGCAGGCCCGTGAGGTGCTCGGCATCGAAGGCAGCGAGGCGCTGGTGGCGCGCTCGCGCGAGAACGCGCTGGCGAACGGGCTGGCGGAGAAGACCGAGTTCGTCGCACGCAACCTCTTCGAGATCTCACCGCAGGACCTCGTCGAGTACCGTCATGCGGACAAGTGGCTGGTGGACCCGCCGCGCGAGGGTGCCTTCGCACTGGCGAAGGCCCTTGCCGACCTGGCGGCCGAGCCCGCTCTGGCGCCTGGCTACAGGGCCCCGACACGCATCGTGTACGTGAGCTGCAACCCGGCCACGCTGGCGCGCGATGCGGGCTTGCTGGTGCATCAGGCCGGTTATCGATGCGTGGCGGCCGGCGCCGTCAACATGTTTCCGCACACGGCACACGTGGAAAGCATGGCCGTCTTCGAAAAAGCGTGAAGCGGAAAAAGGGGGCTGCCGTTGAAGGCGAAGATCACGCCGCAACGGCAATGGGAATCTGCAGCGAGGTGATGCCATGCTGGCGGGGGGCCGGCGAACGCGCGGCCTCGAAAACCCCGCGTGCGCAGTCGGTGCACCGGCCGCAGCAAGACGCCACGCCGCTGTCCATCTGCAGTTCGTCGAAGCTCGCACACCCGTTGTGGGCGTGGCGCTCGATGTCACGGTCGGAAATTCGGCGGCAGACGCAAACGATCATGTCGATCCTCGGCGGCCCAGACTTCGGGCCGATGGATCGCACTATAAATAGGAATGATTCGCAATTCAAGCCCGCCCAGCCCCGTTTCAGGGGGATTGGAGAAGGCGCTCAGGAGGCGATGTCGCCCATCTGCGACTGCTGGTAGTTCTGCAGCCCCACCTTGTTCACGAGTTCGAGCTGGGTTTCCAGGAAGTCGATGTGTTCCTCGGTGTCGTCGAGGATGGACTGGAGGAGGTCGCGAGAGACGTAGTCACGCACCGATTCGCAATGGGCGATGCCGTCCTTGATCGTGGCCTGGGCCGCCTGCTCGAGCTTGAGGTCGCACTGCAGCACTTCCACCGTGTCTTCGCCGATCAGGAGCTTTCCGAGGTCCTGCAGGTTGGGCAGGCCATCGAGGGTCAGGATGCGGTCCATCAGCTTGTCGGCGTGCTTCATTTCGCCGATGGACTCGGCGTATTCCTTGGCCGCCAGCTTGTCCAGGCCCCAGTGCTTGAAGATCCTGTAGTGCAGGAAGTACTGGTTGATGGCCGTGAGTTCGTTCTTCAACTGTGCGTTGAGGTACTCGATGACCTTGGCATCGCCCTTCATGGTCGTGTCCTTTTTGTTCGTGGGGTGAAGCCCGGATTATCAGAGCCACCGAGGGCGTCGCTGCACCATCACACCGTGCCGCGGACGGGCTCTCGAATCGATACGCGTTCTCGTCCGTATTCACACAGGTCAGGGGGCGCGAGCACGACCCGCTCGGGTACAATTCGAAGGTTTACCCGCAAACCCCACCGCCCAGCGAAGCCTCTCGCTGTTCACGCGAAAACTCCATCGGTTTTCTCACCGTTCATGCTCGTAGAGCAGAGCTGGGCGCGCACAAAACGGAGAATCGTGTGCCCCCGCCATTGCTGCCCCACCAAGCCCAGGCTCTTCTCGCACTCGCGGATGGAACGGTCTTCAAGGGTGTGTCGATCGGCGCTGCCGGCCACACCACCGGTGAAGTGGTGTTCAACACGTCGCTGACCGGCTACCAGGAAATCCTCACCGATCCGAGCTACTGCCGCCAGATCGTCACACTGACCTATCCCCACATCGGCAACTACGGCGTCAACCTGGAAGACGTCGAAGCCAAGAAGGTGTTTGCGGCTGGCCTCGTGATCAAGGATCTGCCGATCGTCGACTCCAACTTCCGCAAGACGATCGACCTGTCTGCCTACCTCAAGGCGGAAGGGACGGTCGCCATCGCCAACATCGACACTCGACGCCTGACCCGCGTGCTGCGCACGACCGGCGCGCAGAACGGCTGCATCTTCACGCTGCCGCTCGGTGAGGCGCTCACGCCCGTACACGTCGACAAGGCGATCGCGCTTGCCCGCTCCGCCCCGTCGATGAGCGGCCTCGACCTCGCCAAGGTGGTGAGCCAGACCGAGGTGAGCGACTGGACCGAAACCGAGTGGTCGCTCGAAGGCGGCTACGGCAAGGTGCAATCGCCGCGCTTCCACGTCGTGGCCTATGACTACGGCGTGAAGCGCAACATCCTGCGCATGCTCGCGAGCCGCGGCTGCAAGGTCACGGTGGTGCCGGCGCAGACGCCCGCCGCCGACGTGCTGAAGCACAATCCCGACGGCATCTTCCTCAGCAATGGCCCTGGCGACCCCGAGCCCTGTGACTATGCGATCAAGGCCACCCGTGAGCTGATCGACGCCGGCATCCCGACCTTCGGCATCTGCCTGGGCCATCAGATCATGGCGCTGGCATCGGGCGCGAAGACCTTCAAGATGAAGTTCGGCCACCACGGCGCGAACCACCCGGTGAAGGACCTCGACAACGGCCGCGTCAGCATCACGAGCCAGAACCACGGCTTCGCGGTCGACGAGAAGACGCTGCCCGCCAACCTGCGCGCCACGCATGTGAGCCTCTTCGACGGCACGCTGCAAGGCCTGGCCCGCACCGACAAACCCGCTTTCTGTTTCCAGGGCCACCCCGAGGCCTCACCCGGACCGCATGACATTGGCTACCTGTTCGACCGTTTCACTGCGCTGATGGAAAAGAGCCAGGAGAAGAAGAATGCCTAAGCGCCAAGACCTCAAATCCATCCTCATCATCGGCGCCGGCCCGATCATCATCGGCCAGGCCTGCGAGTTCGACTATTCCGGCGCACAGGCCTGCAAGGCGCTGCGCGAAGAGGGCTACAAGGTCATCCTCGTCAACAGCAACCCGGCGACCATCATGACCGACCCGGAGATGGCCGATGTGACCTACATCGAGCCCATCACCTGGCAGGTGGTCGAGAAGATCATCGCCAAGGAGCGGCCCGACGCGATCCTGCCGACCATGGGCGGACAGACCGCGCTGAACTGCGCGCTCGACCTGCACAAGAACGGCGTGCTCGACAAGTACAAGGTCGAGATGATCGGCGCCAACGAGAAGGCGATCGAGAAAGCCGAAGACCGCCTCAAGTTCAAGGACGCCATGACCGGGATCGGCCTGCACTCGGCCAAGAGCGGCATTGCCCACTCGATGGAAGAAGCGCTCGCAGTGCAGAAGCGCATCACGCAGGAGATCGGCGGCAACGGCTTCCCGATGGTGATCCGCCCGAGCTTCACGCTGGGCGGCACGGGCGGCGGCATCGCCTACAACCCGGAAGAGTTCGAAGAGATCTGCAAGCGCGGCCTCGACCTCTCGCCGACCAAGGAACTGCTGATCGAGGAGAGCCTCATCGGCTGGAAGGAATACGAGATGGAAGTCGTGCGCGACCGCGCCGACAACTGCATCATCGTGTGCTCCATCGAGAACCTCGACCCGATGGGCATCCACACCGGTGACTCCATCACCGTCGCGCCGGCGCAGACGCTGACCGACAAGGAATACCAGCTGCTGCGCAACGCCTCGATCGCCATCCTGCGCGAGATCGGCGTCGACACCGGCGGCTCCAACGTGCAGTTCTCGATCAATCCGCAGAACGGTCGCATGGTCGTGATCGAGATGAACCCGCGTGTGAGCCGCTCGTCGGCGCTCGCGTCGAAGGCCACGGGTTTCCCGATCGCCAAGGTCGCCGCCAAGCTGGCCGTGGGCTACACGCTCGACGAGCTGAAGAACGACATCACCGGCGGTGCCACGCCGGCGTCCTTCGAGCCGAGCATCGACTACGTGGTCACCAAGATCCCGCGCTTCGCGTTCGAGAACTTCCCGGCTGCCGATTCCCACTTGACGACGCAGATGAAGTCGGTGGGCGAAGTGATGGCGATGGGCCGCACCTTCCAGGAAAGTTTCCAGAAGGCGCTGCGCGGCCTCGAGACCGGCATCGACGGGCTGACCGAGCGCAGCACCGACCGCGACGAGATCATCGAAGAGATCGGCGAGCCCGGCCCGGAACGCATCCTCTATGTCGGCGACGCCTTCCGCATCGGCATGAGCCTGAAGGAAGTGTTCGAGGAAACCGCCATCGACCCGTGGTTCCTGGCGCAGATCGAGCAGCTGATCCAGATCGAGAAGTCGCTCGCCGGCCGCACGCTCGACGGCCTGAGCGCCGACGAGCTACGTTACCTCAAGCAGAAGGGCTTCTCCGACAAGCGCCTGGCCAAGCTGCTGGGTACCAACCAGCACGAAGTGCGCAAGGCGCGCCACGCGCTGGGCGTGCGTCCGGTCTACAAGCGGGTGGACACCTGTGCCGCCGAGTT
>DASWSY010000568.1:0-11994 GCA_036402415.1 Rhizobacter sp.
GTTCCCGCGTCAGGGGCCAGCAGGCGAGCAGCGGTGCGACGACCTGCTGCATGAAGTCGCGCTCGCGGCGCTCTTGCGGCGACCGGGGACGGCTTTTGACGGCCACGCCCAGCGCCACCGCGCGGGCCCGCAGGGTGAGGACACTGCACCCGAGTTCGCGCGCAAGATCCTTGGCGAGCACGCGTCCATACTGGGCGCGTATCTGCGCGTCGGCCTCGGGCGGCCAGCGGGTAGCGCGTGGCTTGGCGGGCTTGGTGCCGGTCGCTGGATCAGCTGGCGCGGGTGGGTGCACGGGATGTTCTCGGTAGGCGGGTGCCGGAGATTGACCACTCGTTGTGCGCCGGATTATAGCGCCCCGCCAGCCGGCGACCCGGCCCGGGCGCATTTCGCTGTCATCCCATCGGGCGATGGTCATCCGCAAGCCACGCGCTGGCGGCCGGCTCGTCGTGATCAAACGGGCATGGCTGCCGCGCGCGCAATCGGGTAGCCGAGTCGCTGGCTAGTGCGCAGGCGAAAAAGCCCCCGTCTGGGTATTGATGTAGCCGCCGCCGACGGCCTGATGGAACGTGCCGGTAGCCGTATCGACCACGCCGCCGGCAGCCGGGGCATAAAACTGTCCGGTGTGCACATTGATGGCCCCTTGGGGCACGGCAGGCGGAGCGGGGGCATAGACCGGCGGTGGCACCGGATTGGCGTAGGCGGTTGGATTGGCGTAGGCAGGGCGCGCGCGTTTAGCCTTCTGCGGCTTGGGCGTTTCCGGCGCGCCCCACGCGTACGTCTCGACCATGCGAGCTTGACCCTGCCACTGCGCCTGCGCGATACCGCTGGCGCCCGCCAGCAACAGGATTGCGATTGCACGTTTCATAGTTCCCCCCGATCTCCCGTGCCGCCTCTGGGCGGTCACCCTGCGGTAGGGGCAGTGTAGAAAGCTCGGCAAGGGAGGGGAATCGTGCTTTCGGCTGAGGCTGGGACCGCTAACAGCAGCTGGCCCAGCGGCCGAATAAGCGGCGCGTGCACAGGGCGGTGAGCCAGCGCCAATTAAGTGCCTACCAGCAAATTAAGTGCTTACCAGCAAAATAACCGCTTACGAAACGCCATCGTCCGGACGCCGTGCGCAAGTGGAATCAAGGACTTAGCGCGCCGTTCGTCAGAACGTAATTTTCGCGGGGAACGGGGCTCAGTCCGGCGTGGTGCGTAGCAGCTGGCGGCGCAGGCCCAGATAGGCGGCGGCCGTGTCCTCGTCCCAGCCCGGCTCGAACTGGGCGATCGCGCGCACGGCGGCATCGAGCTCGTCGAGCGTCGCGCCGGTGAGCTGCAGCGCGACGCGGTCGGCCTGCACCTCCTCGTGCAGGCGGGCGAGCTCGGAGCGCGCGAAGAGCGAGATCCAGCGCCGCTGGAAGTGGCCACATTCGTGGGCCACCGCGATACGCAGCCAGCGCTCGGGCGCCTCCAGCAGGGTCCGCGCCGGCACGGCGATGCGGTTGCGATTCGGCGCGTAATGTTGTCAGCCCAACCCTGCGGCTTAGCGCGACATCTTGCGCGCCTTGTTGAACAACTCGACCGATTGCAGCAGCTGTCGCTCAGCTTCCTTGCGGTCGGCTGCGGTGTCGGAATGGATGACAACAATGCCGACGCCCTCGACGTCGGTCATGGTGAAGTAGGTCTGGCAGGAGGGCAGCTGCACCCAATAGACCTCCACCCCTTTGACCACGGTCTTGTCCATCTTTCCCGCTGGCTTGCACTCGTCACGGGTTTTGGTGTGGTTCAGCACTGCCGTCGCGGCAGCATTGGCATATCGGTCGACAATGCGCGCGGTCGCCTGCGAGCTCATTGCGACAAACAACGCCAAAGCAAGCGCATATTTTTTCATTGATTCGGTTCCGTTCAGTGAGTTGGCTTTGCCAGCAGCTTGTGGCGGTATTGCTTAGTCTTGCCGGAACGGAGCTTCGTACGATACTCGGGGATGGTGATGACCACGTGATCGCCCTGAATTTCGATGCGGCTGAGTTCCGAGCAGGTGCCAAACGGATCCGTCACGGCGAACTGCGTCGCATTCAAGAGCACCCAGTGGTACGTCGCCGGACAGGCGGTGCCACCGTACTCGGAGAACAGCACGAGCACGCGATCGTCCGCTTCGATCACGTGACTGAGGAAGACGTTCGAGGTGGGCTCGGCGCCGTTGACGGGAAAGACAATCGTATTCTTGACCTTCAACTTATCGGCCATTCCGCCATGGCTGGAAACGGCTTGCACCGTCGCGAACTTGGTGTGAACGATGTCCTCCGTGATGGCTTTGATCGTCGGCGCGGCCCATGCGCCCGAGGCCACCCCCATGCACAGCAATGCGAGGATTTTTTTCATCCGAATTTTGTTGTTGAGTTTCGTCAGGCAACCCCGAGCCGCCCCCTCCCGTCCCGCGTGGGCACCGGTCCGGCAACGTCCGCCTTGGCGTCGTTGCGCGGACGGACTTACTGGTTGCGACGGGTATTCTGCTCGACCGGTGGAGCCGATGTCTCTACGCACGAAGAGGGGAGGCGCCCCGCCCGGCTGGGGCATACAAGCGACGCCAAGCGAGCGCGGCGCGCGCCGCCTTGATCAGCTCGGCGGCGTGCGCCAGCGCCTCGCCGGGCGTCATGTGCGCGCGCAGCCGGCGCGACAGTCAGGGGACGGGGCTCGGATCCCCGCCATTGTGCCGCAATGGCGGGGGGGCTTCCATCGGGTCAGTGCAGCGCCGGGGGCGCGCCGCTGGTGGCGCCGGGCACCGGCACGGCGGCCAGCACGAAGTCGATCTGGTCCAGCAGCTCGATGGCCAGCAGCACGTCATCGTGGCCCTCGGCGGGCGAGGCCACGTGGCTGCGGGCGTTGGCCAAGAGCGCGTACATGGAGGCGAAGCTCGGCAGCTGCGCGCGGGCGAGGATCGCGTCGGCGCGCGTGATCGCTTCGAGCTGCTGCGGCGTGAGCAGGTTCAGGAGGAGGTCAGTCGTCATGGGAGGTTCCGGGGTTGGTCGTCAAACGGGAAACGGGCGGGTCGTGGCGGCGCGTCGGCGCTCAGGGGCGCAGCGCGATTTCGGTGGCGGCCGCCGGCAGCGCCTCGCCGTCGGCATGCTGCGGGGTGGTCACGTGGGCGATCCACGCATCGAGCGCATCCATCGTCATCTCGGTGGGCGCGTTGCCCGCGCGGCAAGTCACCAGCTCCTGCGGGGCGACGTTGGAGAGCCACATGCGGTCCGCCGGCGAACGGCGGCGCTGGATGGCGATCGCCTCTTCGGGGCTGGCGGCGGCCACGTAGACCGTGGACAACGTCACCGCGTCGCGGTCCGCCACGGCCAGCATCTCGAAAAAGGTGTAAAGACCGACGGCCACCGCCGCCGGGGCGGGCTGGGGCTCGCGCGCCGCCGCCTGCAGGGCGGCGACGCGGGCCTGCAGCGCGTTGCTGAGCGGAAAGCCATCGGCGCTCACGATGTCGTACGGGTTGCGCGCGTGGTCCTTCTTGAGCAGGACACCGAGGAACGACACGGCGTCGCCCGGCACCATGAAGGCGCCGACGGCATTACGGGTGTTCTCGTTGAGGACGACATACTGCAGGGCGTCGAGTTGGGGTTTCATGGTCAGGTGAGGGTCAGGTGGAAACGGGTCAGGCTGCCGTGGGGGTGACGGCCTCGGGGTGCTGCCAGATCGTGAGATGGACGCCATGCTGCGCGCTGAGCCGGGCGCAGGCGGCCTTGGCCGCGTTGGTGTTCAGCGTCACACCAACGAGCCACTGCGCCTTGTGCAGGCGCTCCAGCGTGAAGCGGCGGGCGCCGACCGCTTGCACGATGCGGTAGCGGCCGCTCTGGATCTTGTCGAGGATGGCTTGCGCGTTCATGGTCGGGGCTCCGAGGGGGAGGGTCTCAGTCGAGGGGGTCAGGCGTGGGCAACTGCGGCCGGTGCAGCGGCCTTGCGGTAGACGAAATAGAGGCCGCCGCCCTTGCGGTCGATGCGGTAGCCACGCTTGGCCAGCGCGCGCACCGTCACGTCGGCGTAGGCCTTGTACTTGCCGGTTTCGACGTAGGCGTACTCGCGACCTTCCTTGAAGGCGAGCTCCACCACGCGGGTGAGCGTGTCGAGCGGCGTTTCGTGCGGGGCGAGACCGAGGAAATGTCGCATCTCGTTCACGTTGCGCATGGCCTTGGCGGCCGACAGGTCGAGCAGGGCGTCAAAGGCGGTGCCCGTCTCGTACAGGCGCAGGGCCACCAGACGGCGCGGCGTGGCGTGCCGGCTGCGCCGGATCAGATCGACGCAGAAGTCGCTATGCTCGGCGGTGTAGCCGGCGGCGATCGCGTCTTGCACCATCTGCGCTTTGGCGGGGCTCAGCATGTTGAGGTCCATCGTTGTCCGTCCTTCGGGTCCGATTCGTTTGCGGGCGTTTGTACACTCAATGAGTGCTGCGATGGAGCGGACTTTAAACCACTCAATGAGTGTTATGCAAGGATTATTTTGGGCGCGGCGCCGCCCATGCAGGTGGGGGGTGTGTCGTGTCGCAGCGCGCGACGCTGGGTGACGCTGGGTGATGACGCGGCGTGAGGCCGTCCGGTCCTCCCCGGCCCAGCTCTGCTATGGTGGAGGGCGGTCCACCTGAAACCCCCCGTCCATGCCATGAAAAAACAGGCCCTCAACATTGCCGTCTATGTCGATATGGAGAACGTCGCAGGGATCGATTTCGCGCTCGACGATCTGATGAGTGCCTTGCTCCTCGCGGAGGATGACCACAATTGCATATTCGTCATCAAGGCGGCGTATGGCAGTCAGGGCAGTGCGAAGAAGTCCCTCAAGGAACAGCTGATCAACCACAACTTCACGTTGATCGATACTCCCAAGATCGGGGTCGAGAAGAATCGCGCGGACTTGTGCATCAGCCTTGATGCGTTCGAGACCCTCTACCTCGGCAATCCGAGGATCGATCGCTACTGCTTCCTGACCAGTGATTCCGACTTTACGGTGATCGGCGACCGGCTCCGTAAATACGGCAAGGAGGTCTGGCTGGCGTGCCGACGCAAGGACAAGGACCGCGCCATCCTCGCCAAGGCCTTCGATCGGCTGCTCGTGCTTGAGGATTTCGCCCAAGCGCAGATCCGCACGTTCGATGACGCGATTGAGAACCTGTTTGTCAAGGCGCTGCGCAACATCGAGCGCAGCAAATTGCCGGTCAATGTCTCCACGGCCAATAACAAGATGAAGGAGCTCGATCCGAGCTTTGACGTCTCCCGCACGCTCTACAAGAACTTCATGCCGCTCGTGAAGGAAATGGCCAGTCGCGGACACCTGCGCTTCACGACGTCGCCGGGCGGCGAGAACCGGATTACCGACATCCTGTCGTAGTGCCGGCTCCTCGGGGGCGCACGCAGCCCTCGGGCATACTGGGAGCCTTCGCGGATCGCTCGGGGAACCCGTGTGCAACAACTACGTACCGGTGCAGGCGGCGCTGGTGCGCGGCGTGTATGGCGTGGCGCCGCCGGTGCAGGCCTATCCGGCCGAAACATGGCCCGACTACATGGCGCCGATCGTGCGCCTCGATGGCGATGGGCAGGCCGTGGCCACCGTGGCCAACTTCGGTCTGGTGCCGAAGGCGCGGATGCCGCAGACCGTCAGGCCCTATGACTCCACCAATGCGCGCAGCAAAACGCTGGGCGAGCGGCGTTCGCGGGGCCGTGGCGGGCGCTGCAGTTCTGCGTGATCCGGGCGTACCGGTTAGTTGCATGGCATGGACGTCCCGGAACTCCAAGCGCTGGGGCGGCCTTATGGTGAATTGAGGCTGTCCATGGCGCGCCCGTCCTTACACAGCGGGCTTTTTTGACACTGCGTCAGCACTGTTTGCCGTAGGCAAGGGCCCTTTCGCATGCCTAAATGTCGACTTCGCCTGCAACAAGTTGGCTATGTCGAGCTGAATCCCACAGTTACTATGCTAGAAGGCAAGCGAAATTCTGTTCAATTCCGGCAGCGCAGATTCTTCATATCCCATGACAAGCAAATTCAAGATCAAGCGAATCAAGGTGCCATACGGCGCCTTGGAGCGTCTTTCGGCTCAGGAGCGATACGCGCTCTTTATTCTGGGTCATATCTTCAACGAGATAATGGCACTGAATCGGATGGTTCTCCTGTGCCAGCCGAAAGACACCTCCTTGCGTTCCAGTGCCGTAAAGGCTGGCTTCAGCTTCAACGGAATGTTTTATCTCAGGCTGCTTGCCGGCAAGTTATACGAGTCAAGCCTAATACTGCGCTCGAAGGAGGTCAGCGCCTTCTTGAAGGCGCACTGCTTTCCGCATTTAAAATTCGATGGAATTGCAACGTTAAAGGAATTTAATAAAAAAACTTCCCAATGCAAGTGGCTCAATGCGGCAAGAAACGGACACGCCATGCATTACCCGACGTTTGAGCAGACGCACCCGACGCTACAGCGCCTGCAAGAAGGTGGAGCGGGATTTGAGTTCTTTGTTGGCGACCGCCACGGCGAAACGCTCTTCTGGTCGTCGGATGTCTTGGCGAGTGCGGCCTTCGCTTCGGAAGCGAATAGCGTCGACCACGGTGAGGCACTGAAGCAGATATTTGACGATCTGAACGAAATAAGCCGGTTGCTTCTCGATCTGACCGCTGAATCCATTAATGCGTTTGTCGTGCATCATTGGCGTGGCGATAAGAAGTACTCCGATGCCGTCAAGGTCCGCGACGTCAGCACGTTCGAGATACCAGATTTTAGTCGGTTTGAGCTTCCCTACTTTGTTTTCGTGGAGAAACTCGATGCCGCGGAACGACCGGACGACTGAACTTGTTCCGGATGACAAAGGGTCGGCAACGGCCTGTTGGCGAGGTGTAGGTCCAGTCCTGTATGTCCATACGGTGTACCTTGTGGTGTGCACGTCCATGGGCTGCACCTTGCCGCTACCGGTCAAGGGCATTTTCGAGCCCAACTATGAGCCGATCAACGGGCTGGAGGGCAAGCGGCCTCCGGATCTGGCTGCAGGACCAGCCGGTGTTCGGCATTGCCGGCCTGTGGCGTCAATGGCCGGACGGCAAAAGCGCTCGGTGGTCATGCTGCCGGGCTGGCTTCCCGCTCGGTAAGACTTCGGAGTTCCGGGGCAGGAAATGCGGTCAAACTTCCCGATCGGGAAGTTTGCTCCCGCGAACGCTACAAAATGCATAGGAAGCTTCCCGATCGGGAAGGAAACGATTGCGGCACGGTGGAAGGGGCGCTAAGCTTCCCGTACGGTAAGCTTTTGGAGATTCCCATGCCCGCTCCCTTCTCCCCATCGCCCGGCGCGTCGCCGGCGAACCGCGCGGTACTCGGTACGGTGGTGTCGACACTCGACCTCGGTGAGGTGGTCAAGCGGCTGCGCACGCAGCAGCGCATCACACAGGAAGCCCTCGCGGAATGGGCGGGCACGGGTGAGCGTTTTATCGTCGATCTGGAACGGGGCAAGCCGACCGTGCAGCTCGACAAGGTGCTGAAGGTGCTCGATACGCTGGGCGCCCGACTGGCCGTGATGGAGCGTTGACCATGCAGCAACTGCACGTCTATCGCGAACAGGCCATGGTGGGCACGCTCACCGATGTCGAGGCCACCACGACCTTCCTTTACGCCCCACAGTGGATCGCCGCCGGCGGACAGGCGCTCTCGCCCCGGCTGCCGGTGCCGGCCGTCGGGGCGGAGAACGTCCTCTATGAGGGCGAACCGGTACAGGCCTTCTTTGAAAACCTGTTGCCCGAAGGCACGATCCGCGAGTTTCTTGGGCAGGCCCTGCACGTCTCGCCCGAGAACGTGGTCGGTCTGCTGGCCAAGCTCGGTGGTGACACGGCGGGCGCGTTTTCCATCCTGCCGCCCGACGTCCCGCCCGGCGCGCATGCTCGCTATCTGCCGGTGACGCGCGAGGATATCCTCAAATGGTTCAGCGACTCGCGCGGCGTGCCGCTGTCGCTGAAGGACGCGGGTCTGTCGTCACTCTCCGGGGCACAGGACAAGATGGCCGTGCACATCGGCGCCGACGGCGCGCTGTCGATCCCGATGGGCGATGCGCCCTCCACCCACATCCTCAAGCCGGCGGTGAACTATCGGCCCGATGTGCCGGATACCTCGGTCAACGAAGCCTTCACCATGCAGCTCGCCCACGCGGTGGGGCTGGACGTCCCGCAGGTGCATTACGACGCGCAGCTCGATGCGGCAGTGATCGCGCGCTACGACCGGCGCCCAGCCGGCGCGGGGCAGCTGGAGCGCCTGCACCAGTACGACCTGTGTCAGGCCTTGGGCATCGATTCCAAGAAGAAGTACGAGGCCGAAGGCGGCCCGAGCTTCGCCGATTGCTACCGCTACGTGTGGGCCAACAGCGCCACCCCGGTACCGGACGCCGGCCGCCTGCTGGAATGGGTCGCCTTCAACCTGATCGCCGGCAACATGGACAGCCATGCGAAGAACCTGTCGATGCTGGTGAGCCCGGCCGAACAGCGGGCGCGGCTCTCGCCGTTCTACGACATGCTCAACACCCGTATGTACCCGAACCTGAGCCAGCGTTTCGCGTTCAAGATCGGCGGCGAGAACCGCCCCGACTGGATCATGGCGCGGCACTGGGATCGCTTCTTCGAGGACATCCAGAGTCCCGCGAAGCGGTCGCGGGCGATCATGACGGCGCTCGCGGCGCGCGTACAGGCGAAGCTGCCCGAGGTGCTGGCGCGCCTCAAGGCGCAGGCCCCGGCGCACGAAACGCTGCTGCAGCGCCTGCACGACGAGGCGCTGCGACAAGCCAAGCGCCTCGAAGGGCGGCTCAACCCGCCGCCACCCCAGCCTGTGCCCGCCGCGCCAGCCGGACCGCAACCCGGCTAAGGGCGCAGCCGTCCTGCGCTGGCTTATACTGTATAAACATACAGGTGTTTGACGCGGGAGCGGGGCATGTGGGCAGAAGTCATGAAATTACGGCTGGAGGGGCGGGTACTGCACCGGGGGTGGTGGGGCGCGCAGACGTTGTTCCGGGGCCAGCTGGTGCTGCGCCAGCGGCCGGACCAGCACACCCACCGCTACTCCATGCAGGCGTGGATGGCGAGTTGTCCCCATCAGGACCCCACCGAGCTGGGCGTGCTGTTCGATGCCGAAGTGCTGTGGATTGACGGGGAAGCGATGTGCCTGACCGGCTATGAGCGCGATACGTTCATGATGCGCGAAACGCGCCAGTCGTGGCTGGTGCGGGCGATCACCTTGGAGCAGGCCAACGCCGCGCCCGAGCGCAGCCGGGGCCCGGCGGTGGCCGCGCATACCGTGGCACCGGAGGTGGGCGAAAACGCCCTCACTGACGATAAACGGTAGTGGGACCGATTCGGGCGGACTTTCGCAAGGCCTGCGATGCGCTAGAGCTGCAGGAAATCACCGCGCAGCTGACGGCGCCCGAGCTGCGGGCCGACGAGCGGTCATCAGTCGGCTTCGGGCAGAAACTGGCGCACGCCGTCGGGGCGCAGCAGCGGGCCCCAGTCGTCGAGCCGGTACACCGGCGCCTCGAATGCGATCGCGACGCCAAACTGTTCGCGCAGCTTGTCGATGTCGGCGGCGATGGTGCCCTTGTTGTGCTCGGTGTATTCGGCCAGCGTGGTGATGGTGGCGCGCGGCAGCGCCTCGATCGCCGCCAGCAGCACCATCAGCCGGCGCGCATCGCCCTTGGGGTAGCGGCCGGCGGTCTGCCGAGGCGTGCCCTTGGCTGCCGGCTTTGTGATCGACTTGGCGACCGGCTTGGCCCCGACCTTGGCCGCACGCTGGCTGGCCGGCGGCTGGTCGGGCGACGCGGGGCGGTGCGCCGCCGCCGGCGCGTCCCCGTCGCCGCTCCACACGCGCACGGGCGGCTGATCGCGGCGGAACTGCAGCCATAGGCCGCGCTCGCGCGCCACGCCTTGCATGTGGATGCCCCACGCCCCTTCGGCGAAATAGTGCTTCAGCTCGCTGTCGGTCATGGTGTTGTGGCCAGTGTAGGCATTGCACAACCGACGGGCGTCGGCGCGCGACGCCGCGCAGATGAAGGCGCGCACTTGGTCGGGCCGCACATGTTTCCAGCGCGGATCACTCGGCTTGTGACAGCCCCAGCCCCGGCCGTTCCAGATCTTCAGCTCAGCCGGCATGCATGGCTCCCAGCGCCTGCATCACGGTCGGCAGCGGGCCCTCGACGTAGCCATGGGCGTAGTCGCCGTCGCGATAGGCGTAGTACACCGGGCGCCCCGCGCGCATCAGCACGCCGACGCGCGGATCCAGCATGGCGCCTTCCGGCCGGGTCGCTGCTGGCGCGTCGTCCGCCTCGTCCGAGGCCTGCGCGCGTTCGTCGGCGAAGTCGTCCGCCAGCCAGTCCGCCAGCGGCACCGGCTCGTCGTGGGTCCATACGATGCGGCACTTGTGGAAGGCCACATAGCCCGAGCGGGCCGCGTCGCGCGGTACGTCGGCGCGGTAGGCGCGGGCGATCTCGCGCCGAGCTTCGGTGCGGTTGCTGGCATCGACGTAGGTCTCGGGATGCGCGTACTCCGGGGCGTGCAGCACGTAGTAGAAGCGGGTCAGTTCGGAGGCCATGGGGATCGGGAGGAAGCGTTAAGTTGGGCGCGGCCGGGCGGTCTGGGCGGGATCGCCGAGGCTCAGCAGCCCATGCGGCGTTCGGCGGCGACCTCGGCGGCGAGTTGCGCCGCCACCTGTGCGTCCAGCCGTCGCTCGCGGCGCTGGGCGGCGAGTACGCGCTTTTCCGCGAAGCTGAGCATGGCCATGTTCGGCACCTGCACCTTACCAGACCCCTCGCAGGCGGGGCAGGGCACGTCGTACGCGCCGCGCAGGTAGGCGCGTTGCTCGTCGTGGTCCATCTCGGACCATTCGCTCGACGTGAAGCCATTGGCAAAGGCCGGATGCTCGACCTTGCCGTGGCCCTCGCATCGGTCGCAGATTACCCACTTCTTCTTCGGGTCGTACATGCTGTTCCTCGCTGGTGGTGGAAGCTGGGGCCGGGCCGGTCGGACCGGGTGGCGATAGACGCATCATAGGTTAGATAATCTAACGATGCAAGGGCTGATGTTTTCCTACCCATCTGACAATCCTTGACAATCGGCCTGCGCGTTTTGCGGTATAGCTCATGGCTCGGATACCCCTTGGCGGAAGAGGACAGAAACGAGTGAAGCAGCAACGCAACGCAACGCGCGCGTGTGGCCATGTCTTGCACACCGAGCCAAACTTGTACATGGTCGTGACTTACCAACCGGCCGACGGCGCCCCCAATCACTGCCGTGCCCTGTGCGAGTTTGTCGATCCAGCGCATCCGGACCACGGCGACGGACTGGTCGTGCTACTGTCCCCGTTTGATGCCTACCTGACAGCGGCCCTCTCTTCCAAGGCCGGCACGCTGTATCACGCCATCCATGCCTGCGAATTCGATCCCCGTGAGCTCATCCGGGACAACGGGGGCGCCTTTCATACCTTTCTGCACTGTGCATGGGGGGCGCACGATGGCCAGCTGGTGACGCGGCGCAATGGGGGCCTTGTGAGCCTGTATGGCCTCGACACCGCGACGATCCCGCCGGACGAGACCGATGCGATCGTCTTGCGCGTCGCTGCGGAGGATCTGGCCGCCTACGACCGCATGCGGGAACAGGCCGGCTTGTTTGCGCACAGCGAGGCGCATGCGATGTTTGCCGCGCTGGATGAACGCGGCCGGCACCAAGCGGTCGCACGCGCCATGCAACGCCTCCCGGGCACCGTGGACGTGTCATGCGACGTCAACGAGATGGCGATCTACGATCCCGAGGCCGCGCAATGGCACTTTCTGCCCATTGACGTGTTCCATCAGAGCGCCGAGGCGGTGGGCCAGAGGGACGCGGCATGAGTGACATGCGCTGCGCGCTGCTGCACGGCAACAAGACGACCAGCGGTGGGACCCTGATTGGCACCGGCGACAGCATGACGCATCACGGTACGCGGGTCGCGGTCGAGGGGGATTTTGCGACCTGTCCGGCTTGTAA
>DASWSY010000569.1:0-3493 GCA_036402415.1 Rhizobacter sp.
GCCGGGATGTCCTTGTAGTCGAACTTCATGCCCTGGGAGGCTTCGTCCCAGATGATGGCCTTCATCTTGATGAGGTCCACCACGCCGGTGAAGTTGTCTTCAGCGCCGATGGGGATCACGATGGGCACGGGGTTCGCCTTCAGGCGCGCCTTCATCTGGTCATAGACCTTGTAGAAGTTCGCACCGGTGCGGTCCATCTTGTTGACGAACGCGAGACGGGGCACCTTGTACTTGTTGGCCTGGCGCCAGACGGTTTCCGACTGGGGCTGCACGCCACCCACGGCGCAGTACACCATGCAGGCACCGTCCAGCACGCGCATGGAACGCTCCACCTCGATGGTGAAGTCCACGTGCCCCGGGGTGTCGATGATGTTGATGCGGTGCTCGGGGTGGTTGAGCTCCATGCCCTTCCAGAAGCAGGTCGTCGCGGCCGACGTGATGGTGATGCCGCGCTCTTGTTCCTGCTCCATCCAGTCCATCGTGGCGGCGCCGTCGTGCACCTCGCCGATCTTGTGGTTCACACCGGTGTAGTACAGGATGCGCTCGGTGGTCGTCGTCTTGCCGGCGTCGATGTGCGCCGAGATGCCGATATTGCGATAGCGCTCGATGGGGGTCTTGCGGGCCATGGTGGCACTCCAGAAACTGAAAAGCGCGCCTGGCGGTCACACGACCCAGGCGCGCAAGGGACCAGAACTTAGAAGCGGAAGTGAGAGAAAGCCTTATTGGCTTCTGCCATGCGGTGCACTTCGTCGCGCTTCTTCATCGCGCCGCCACGGCCTTCGACGGCCTCCAGCAGCTCGTTGGCCAGGCGCTGGGCCATCGACTTCTCACCGCGCTTGCGGGCCGACTCCTTGAGCCAGCGCATGGCCAGGGCCACACGGCGCACGGGGCGAACTTCCACGGGAACTTGGTAGTTCGCACCGCCCACGCGGCGTGACTTCACTTCGACCATCGGCTTGATGTTGTTCAGCGCGACATTGAAGATCTCGAGCGGATCCTTGCCCGACTTCTTCTCGACCTGGTCGAGGGCACCGTAAATGATGCGTTCGGCCACGGCCTTCTTGCCGGACTCCATGATCACGTTCATGAACTTGGAGAGCTCGACCGAGTTGAACTTCGGATCGGGGAGGATGTCCCGTTTGGGGACTTCGCGACGACGAGGCATTTCTCTTCCTTTGGCTTCAGTTGGCTCGGCTTTTCAGCCTCACCGCGGGACGCACGCTTTGCATCCCACTTACTCGGCACATCACACGATGTACCGCAATCCGCCGTGCGCAGCTTGACGCTGGCGCATGACAACTTGATCTATCAGGCCTTCTTCGGGCGCTTGGCGCCGTACTTCGAACGAGCCTGCTTGCGGTCTTTCACGCCTTGCAGGTCGAGCGAGCCACGCACGATGTGGTAACGCACGCCGGGGAGGTCCTTCACACGGCCGCCGCGCACGAGCACCACGCTGTGCTCCTGCAGGTTGTGGCCTTCACCGCCGATGTACGAGATGACCTCGAAACCGTTGGTCAGACGCACCTTGGCGACTTTGCGAAGCGCCGAGTTCGGCTTCTTCGGCGTCGTGGTGTACACGCGGGTGCACACGCCACGGCGCTGGGGGCCGCCCTGCATCGCAGGCGACTTGGACTTCGTGGCTTCGGTCTCACGACCCTTGCGCACGAGTTGGTTGATGGTTGGCATTGGTAACTTGTTCCCGTTTGAAGCTACACGGGCGCCTGACTCGTTCGAGAAAGGCGCCATGACTCTTTGATTTCCAGTAGAAGTCGTCGAGCGCTCCGCTGGGAGACGAGCCCGAAGCCGTGAGAGGTCACGGTGGGCCGCCCGACAAAGAGCGCTGTCCACAAGGACACGTCACTGTGTGTGCTGTGTACCTGTCGACAAAACCTGCTGAAAAGCCCGCGATTATATTCGTGGCAACCCTCACTCGCAAGCAAGGACTTGGACGCAACTCTCTCGAAGCCGGCCGTCGTGCTGGATACCAACGTGGTCCTGGACTGGCTGGTGTTCCGCAACCCGGAAGGCCGGGCCCTCTTCGACGGCATCGAACAGGGCCGGCTGCGCTGGATCGCGACCGAGCCGATGCACGACGAACTGCTGCACGTGCTGGGCCGCGGCGTTGCCGCCGCCTACCGCCCTGACTTGGCCATGATTGCCGAAAGTTGGCGCCGGCTCTCGGAAATCGCCCCAATCCCTGTGCTTCGAGACGATGCGACGCGCCTGCGTTGCACCGATACCGACGACCAGAAGTTCGTCGACCTGGCCCTGGCACGGGCCCGCTGGCTGGTCAGCCGCGACCGGGCGGTGCTCAAGCTCGCCCGCCGCGCAGGGCGTCTCGGTCTGCAGGTGATCCCCCCGGGCCGCTGGCGCCTGGAATGAAAAAGGGCGGCCGAAGCCGCCCTTTCAAGTCGCGAGGACAGTCGCTTACTCGGAAGCTTCGCCCCCGGCCGCCGGAGCGGCCGCAGCCGCTTCGTCCACGGCCGACATCGCTTCCGCCGCCTCTTCCAGCGCGATCGCACGGCGCTCGGCGTCGTCGAGCTCTTCCTTCACCTTGCGGGCCTCGTGGAAGGCCATGCCGGTGCCGGCCGGGATCAGGCGACCCACGATGACGTTTTCCTTCAGGCCGCGCAGCTCGTCGCGCTTGCCCATGATGGCAGCCTCGGTGAGCACGCGGGTCGTTTCCTGGAAGGACGCAGCCGAGATGAAGGAGTCGGTCGACAACGAGGCCTTGGTGATGCCCAGCAGCACGTCGGCGTGCGTGGCGACCTGCTTGCCCTCGGCGCGCAGGCGGTCGTTGGTGTCCAGCAACTCCGAACGCTCGACCTGCTCGTTGGCGATGTAGTGGCTGTCGCCCGGGTTGACGATCTGCACGCGGCGCAGCATCTGGCGAACGATCACCTCGATGTGCTTGTCGTTGATCTTCACGCCCTGCAGACGATAGACGTCCTGCACTTCGTCGACGATGTAGCGCGCCAGTTCCTCGATGCCCAGCAGGCGCAGGATGTCCTGCGGATCGGCCGGGCCGTCGACGATCAGTTCGCCCTTGTTCACCACCTGGCCTTCGTGCACGAGGATGTTCTTTTCCTTCGGCACGAGTTCCTCGAACACCTTGCCTTCCGGATCGGTGATCTGCAGGCGCACCTTGCCCTTGGTCTCCTTGCCGAACGACACGGTGCCGGTGATCTCGGCCAGCGTGCCCTTGTCCTTCGGGGTACGGGCTTCGAAGAGCTCGGCCACAAGCGGCAGACCGCCGGTGATGTCACGGGTCTTCTGGCCTTCGACCGGGATGCGCGCCAGCACTTCACCAGGCAGCAGGTCCTGGCCGTCGCGGATCTGCACCAGCGAGCCGACCTGGAAGCCGATCGTCACCGAGTGGTCGGTGCCGGGGATCTTCACTTCGCTGCCGGACACGTCGAGCAACTTGACCTGCGGGCGCACGACCTTGGTCGAGCCGCGGCGCTTCGGGTCGATCACGACCAGGGTCGACAGA
>DASWSY010000570.1:0-8643 GCA_036402415.1 Rhizobacter sp.
CAGTCAGCGACTATGGGGTCGGTGAGCAGCACTACGTCGGGCCCGCGCATGAGCGCCAAGCGCTCCGTGATGTCCGCGCCACACGCCGCGAAGTCGGCCGCCTTCGCGGTGCAGATGGCGTTTGAAAAGGCAACGTGCCGCTGCAGCATGGCGTCGACGCGAGCGCTGTCGCTCAGGCGGCCCATGTCATCGGTTTGAGCCAGCTCCTTGGACTGGCGCACGACTCCGTCCTGCAGCAGCGTGACGAACTCCACCAGTTTCGCGTTCTGCTGCTCGTCGGCAGTATCGGCCGCGTGCAAGGCTTCGACCCAGTCCAGTACATAGCCTTCCCCTTGCACGCCCTGCTCGCGGACCTCGCGCACGCGGGTTTTCGTAATGCCCATCGCGTGGGCCAAGGCGTCGATGGTCTTGTGGTTCAGGCGCATCAGCGCGGTGACCTGTTCGCCCGACAGACGCATGCCGTCGCGGGCGGCGGGCGTAGCCCTGCCCAGTGATGCGGCCATGGCCTGCACCGCGCTGGCCGCCGAGCGCCAACGGCGGCGCTGCTCGGGGCTGTCGACGGCCAGTCGGAACGCCACAAAGGCGGCCTCGGCGCGCAGATCGGCCGGCGTCATGCCAACGCGCAGTTGCATGTCGTTGATGTCGACCCTGCGGGCATAAAGATTATGCGGAAAGTCGCCGGCAAAATCCGCAAGACGTGCCAACGCATCTGTGCTGGCACGTACGAGAAAGGTGCCCGTGGTGCTGTCGAAGTCGCTGAGCGTGAGCCCGAAACTTTCCAGCAACGTGCGATCGGTTGCCGACGCGTGGATCGTGCCGTAGTAGGCGGGGGTCGTCATAGTGGGAGTCCCTCAGGAATGGAGGCTTTGCGTGGGTGTCATGGGCGCGCGAAGGCGCCCGGATTGGGGCCTATGGTGTCGGCGCATCATGGGATGGGGATGCTGTCTGCACCGGCGCGGCGGCGTTGCGTTCGGCGGGGGGCGCCGCCAGCCTGCGCGCGTCGTGGTGCTTGGCCATCAGCACCGCCTCATGGACGGCCGCATGGATCGCCTCGGCGCGCGGCTTGGTCGCATCCAGCGGCTTGCCCGCGAGCAGGGCCATGTATCGGTCCGCCACCTCCGAGGTGGTGCCCTGCCCGGCCTGATCGAGCGCGATCAGCAGCTCGTCCATGTCGACCGGCCGTGGCGCGGCGGTGCCGGGCGGGATGGCGGGATCGATCGCGGGGTTGCGGGCGGACGGCAGCGCGACGCCCGGGGGCGCTTGGGGCACGGGAGGCGGAAGCTGTCGCAGTGCGCGCAGCCCGCCGAAGGGCGACGGCACGGGCAGCCCGAAGGGCCGTGTTCCCGCAGCCGGGGCGGCCACTGTGCCCGGCGGCAGGGGCGGCAGCTTGGCCTGCAGGTCCGCCGGCGGTGCCGTGAATGCCAGCGGCGTGGCAGGCGCTGGCGCGTCCAGTTTGGCTTCCCACTCTCGCGCAATGCGGTCGGCCTCTCGCGCCAGCCGGTCCAGCGCGTCCCGATGCTCGGTATAGAACTGGCCGGTGCGCACGACCTCCTCGGCCGACAGGCTGTCGAGGACGGTCTGCAGCACTGTGCGCTGCGCCTCGATGCGCGCGCGGATCGTGTCGAGCATCGGTAGCTCGACGCCACCGGGCCCAGTATGCAGGCGTTCGGTCCGAAAACGCCCGACCATGTCTTCGATGCGGATCCCTTCCTCGATGCGGTTATCGAGGCTCGCGTCGTGTGCGCCGATGTGAATGCGGGACGCGCCATCGGGATAGTGGGCGGCGATCGTATCCTTGGCCCATTGGGTCGGGTCCGACCCAGCCCAGCCCCACATGCCGGCCACTTCCGGCGTGATGCCCTGCTCGCGCAGCACCGCGTGCACGGCAGCATCGCGGGCCTCGATACCGCCCGCGTACCGCACCACGCGGACGCCGTCCGGTACCGGCTCATCCTCCGGGGCCACCACGACGGCATGGCGGCCGACATGCAGGCCGCGATCGAGTCCGCCATCATCGCCGCTCGTGGCGTCCATTCGGTACCACGTATCGACCTGCCCCAGCCCCGCCGGCGTGGGCAGCTCGCGCGGATCGGCAAGGATGACGACCCGGCCCTTGAAGGACCCGTCGGCGCGCTCGTTGAAGCGGCCATAGGCGTGATCGGCCACCAGCGTGTTCACGGTCCAGTGCATCGTATTGCGATAGCGGCCGAACTCGGATTGTCTGACATACGGAAGATGCAGACCTGCCGCGTCCACGGTGGCGTTATGCAGGCGAGACTGGACGCGCACCAGCAAGAACGGCGGCGGCCCCGAAACCGTTGGGCCGGCATGCGGCACCGCAGTGGCGTGGTGAGTGGGTCCTTGGCTCATGGCATGTCGGTGGAGTGGGAGGAAGGCCACAGCGCGCGCAAGAGCGCGCGCCGAGCTGTCACGGGGTCAGCGTGTCGGTGTACGCGGCGCGTTTGGCGAGCGCGTCGTGGCGGGCCGTCCCAGCGAACGGGTAGTCGCGCAGCGCGCCCTCCAGCAGGGTCGACGCCTCGCGGGTGGTGTAGCGACCGGCCAGCGCAAGATCCGTGGTCCAGTCCTGCCCGGTCCAGTACACGGTCGGTTGCGGGTGGCGGGGATTGGCGCTACCCGGTCCATCAATACTGATGACGTAGTGCTGATCCTTCGCGCGGAACTGCTCCGAGATCCGTGGCGGCGCAGCGAGGTCATAGCGGGCCTCGGCGTCCAGCACGTGGCCGATGCGCTGGGCAAGCCACTGCCGCCCGAGGTCGAGCGATCGCTCCAGCATCAGCTTGGCGTCTTCGAGTGCCCGCGCTGCGTCGAGCACATCCTGCAGCGAGGGGCGCCGTGCGCGCTCGGTGCGGCCCTGTGTCTGGTAGAGGCTCAGTACGGCCTGCTTCGGCAAGCCTTCCTGTTCAGCGAAGTTGAAGTGCGGCAGCGAGTTCTTGGCCCAGCCAATGGCGTCATCGATCGACATCAGCCGCAAGGGCGGTGCGCGATGCGCATGCGCCGGCGACCAGTCGGCCCGGCCAATGCGCTCGGCGAGCTTGCCTTCCAGCGGGATGTGGCGGCCCAGCAGGTACACCTGTGCGTCGGGTACGGCAAGCAGCTCGGCCTGCGCGGTGGCCACACGTGCGCCGAGTTGCTTGTGCAGATCCTCGGGCGCGATCACGGTCTCGATGACCATGTCGCGCGCGAGCGGCTCGCCCGCTTGCCGGTCGAGATAGACACGGATGGTGATGGCGGCGGGCGCTTCACCGGGTGCCCCATGCTTGCCGGTGGCCAGCTCGATCTCGCCTTCGGCCGCGACACGCACCAGTGGTGACATGGATTGCAGGCGGGAGCAGAACGCCGCGTGACAGCGCTGTGCGCGCCGCGACCAAAATGCCGGGTCGCGATCGGGGGAGAAGGTGCCGGGCAGGGTCTGTTCGGCAAAGCGAGCCATGGCGGTCTCGCCCAGCAGGGCTTCCAGCGACAGCGTGTCGGTGTTGATAGCGTCAGGCACGGTCTCGCTCTGGCGGGGATGCAGTTCCCACCAGACGCCGGGCCCGGAGCGGAACGGATTCTCCAGCATTTCGGGAACGTATCGCAGGTTGCCGCTGGCGTGCTGCGGCACGAAAACCGGGTCCCGCTCTCCGTGTTCGTCGTGGGCGCCAAACACGAAGCCATGGCGCTCCAACTTTTCGCAGTCGTCGTCGGTGAGGTTGTAGAAGGTGCCGTAATGTCCGGAGTAGTTCATGGTATCGAGGCGGTCTCAGGTTGCAGGAGCAGAGGGATCAAAGCGCGAAATCCGCGCTCGTGGCCATGCGACGGACCGGACGTGGCGCTGGGGGCTCGGCTGGCACGAGATGGGCCGTGGGACAACGCGGTAGCAGCCTGCGCAGCTCCTGCTCGGCCTCATGTAGGCCGAACGTGGTCGCCTCACGCTGAGTGGGTTTCCAGCTGTCGATGCCCCAGTACGATGTGCGTGCGAGTTGCTCTCCCATGTCGGTCCCCGGCACTTCAGCGGCATAGGGCACGTGATGGGCAATCACATAGCGGTAGTCACGCGACACGAATTTATGGCCCCGGGTGGGCTGGGCAATCAGGCGCAGCGGCGTGCGCGCATTGAGCAGGTGATCGAGCCGTGCGCCCACCCACTTTGCCTCCACGCTCGCCTGCGAGCGCAATTGCTCGCGGGCTTCGATCAGGAGCGGCGCGTAGCGTGCCAGCTCAGCCAGACTGAAGTACGACTCATGCACAAGGCTTCTGCTGGCCTCCCATAGCGCATGCCGGGTGCGCGCAACGGCGTCGCGCATGGCCGGCTGCGGGAACTCCAGCCGATGGGCGGCCAGTGCCATCGCGTCACCGATCGACAGCAGGTCGAGGGTCGGGAAGTTGCGGGCAAGGTTTGGGTCCCACTCGCGCGCCAGCACCCGTTCGGCGAGCGCGCCGTATAGTGGTACCGCGTCGCCCTGCAGGGAAACGGCGTTGCTGTTCAGGGTGTCCGTTGCAAGTTGGACCTGCACGCGCCGTGCCGCTTCGGCGCCCAGCAGTTCCTCCAGTTGGGCGGTCGGCCACAACCGTTCAATCACCATGGCGCGGTTGGGGTGCGACTTGTAGTCGCGATCGAAGTACACCCGCACGGTAACCATGTCCTCGGGGGCGTCCGGGGTGCCAAAGTACCCGGTCGTGATCTCGATCTCGCCTTCTGCTGCGAGTCGTGCCAGCGTGCCGCAGGTCGCGAGGGCGGCGTCGTATGCGCGCTCGCACTGGGCGGCGCGCGTGGTCCAGTAGTCGGGATCGCTGTCCACTGCCTGCCGAAAGCGGCTCAGCGCGAGCTCGCCGCGCAAGGTCTCGGCATCCAGCTGATCGGGCGTACGATCCAGCCGCAACTTGGCGGGATGGCGGTAGACCATGGAGAGGGTGAATGTGCCGGGCTGCTGGGCCGCGACATGGACCAGTGCATCATAGGCCGCGCCCTTGACGTGCGCTGGAAAGCGGTAGCTCGCCGCATCGTAGGGGCCGAGCGTCACGCCGTGGCGTTGGAGGATGTCGGCATGCTTTTCGTTCGTGCTGATGTGGCCGTAGTAGCCGCTGTGGTCTTGGTGCATGGTCGGGGCTCAGTGAAGGGTCGGCGCGGCGTCGTGACTATCGGTCGGCGTGATATCCCAGCCCGGGAGCCCTGCGCGCATGCAGGCCTGCATGGTGCTCGTGCCGTCTCGGATGCGCGGTGATGGTGCCGTAGAAGATCGGTGCCATGGTCAGGGGCCTTACAGCGATGGGGAAAGGTCAGCCGGGCCTGCCGAGGCCAGCTCCTTCGCGAACGTTTCGAGTAGCGGCGCCGCGTTGTCGTCGGCGTAATAGAGCATGCCGTTGTGCCAACGGAAGTCGTTGGCATTGCACACCTCGCCCTCGCGCAGGAGCTGCAACAGGCGACCAATGGGCACGTGTGCCGTCTCCACAGTCTGGTCGTCGAGCTTGGACTTGACCGTAAAGTGGAATTCGCCGGGAGACACGACCAACGCCGGCAAGTCCGGGCGCCATTCGCGTGTGCGGTCCCAACGACCCGGCCCACCCGGGACACGCACCGACAGCAGACGGTTGTCATCGCACAGCTCGCGCAAGGCGCTGATCTGGTCGAGAAAGGCTTGCGTGAGGTCGACCTGAGCCCAGCGTGGTTGTGCAGGGACCGGGCCGAACGCCTCGATCACGAGCCGGGGCGTCTTCGCTGCCGGGGCATTGTCAAGCACGGCGAGCTGTTCCTTGATGGCCTTGAGCTGCTGTTCCCACGCGTCCCATTGGGACGTCGTGGCCTTGAAGTTGTCGCGGTACTCGTTGAAGGCGACGAACGCCTTTTCCCCTAGCAAGTGCTCGCGTGACGAGCCAGCCGGCACATAGGGAATCGCTACATCGAAAGTGCGCCGCGTGAGTTCGACATTCTCGGCGCCGGCGAGCTCGCGCAGCTCGATGGCATCGGCGCTGGAGATCCGGACATAGTAGCGGCCGTTGGGCTCGTCATACGCACTGACCTCGGCGCCGAGCGTTTTCAGAAACTCCCCATTGCTGGGCTTCGTGCTGACCCAGCCATACACGAACTCGCACGGCGTGGTAGCCGCGCGCAGGAGGGAACTCCTCGCGCGAACAAGGTTGCCTTCGAATACGGTTTCGGCAGCCTCCTCATAGTGGCACCCGAACATTTCCATTAACACGGGCATGTCGTCGCCCCGCTCCCCGCGCTCGATACGGGCGAGCAGATCGTCGAGCGTGCACACTTCGGTGCCAGTGCGGACAGCGTGCTTTCGACCCTCAGCGTCGAACAGCACCGCTTGGTCGTCGTTATGCGGGACCCATACCCGCGAGTCGGTGGGGGTGGCAGTGCTCATCGTCATCGTTTCGCGTAGAAAATAAATATTAAAATTGCATCGAAATGGATGCAAAACCATTAATCAATGCGTAAATAGACACGAAATGATGATAATCCATCCCGATCGGCCTGTGAAGGCACAGGGATGGATTAAGGGACGCGGGGCCGGCTAGGCCGGCCCGCCGGTGAGGCGGGAGTTTGAAGGGTCAGGCGTCGGCGGGTCGGTCTTCCCGGTCGATCCATTCGGCGCCGATGACGCTGGGGTAGTACTCGGCAGGCTCGGTGAACCCTTCGTAGACGACCAGCACGCGGCCGGTCGAGCCGGCGTGGCGCGGCTTGATGACGCCCTTGACCACGACCTTATCCCCCTTCGAGGTCGTGACGGTGTCGTCGATGGCAACCGGTTCCCTTGTGGCGGTATAGACGAGTCTCACAGTGTTTGTTCTCCGAGCTGGCGGGGAACGATCTCCCCGGTTAGTGCAAGTTGGACGCCGGTCTGGCGCAGGATGGGCCCCCAGTCCGACACGCGGTAGCTCCGGTCGGAGCGGGTGATCTGAACGCCGGCCTGTGCGCCGGCCTGCTCGATCAGCAGGGATACGGTCCGTTTGTCGAGGCCGGTGGCCTGCACGATCTCAAAGAGCCGCGCGCCTTGTGGGCGGTCGATTGCGCCTAGCACCGAGAGCAGTCGACGCAGATCCCCCTTCGGATAGGGCAGCGCGGCAGTCATCGCTCGCCCTCCTCTTCCTCGCCGTCACTGTCGGAATCATCGCTCCGCTCGCTATAGCTCGATGCGCGGCACGGCGCGATCGCGGGATCGTCCGGCGGGACGCCGTTGGCAATTGCCATGGCGCGGTAATCGTCGTGCAGGGCATGGCCGCCATCGTGCACGTCGTCGGCGATGTCGCCAGTCAGGTGGCGAAGGCGTACCGACAGGTTGTGTTCGGCGCCGCGCAGCAGGAAGCCCGCGCAAATAGCTGGTTTATCCTTGCCGGACTGGTGACACGCGAACGTCGCCTGCGCCGTGTCATACGCGGTGCTAGCGCTATGCCGGAACGCCTCCGCAGGAAAGACGTTGACCGCGTCCCTGCGCCACGGGCAGTCGTCGCACGGCTCCCGGCGGTACACGCACGGGCCACCTTGGGTGGTCACCACCTGATGGTCGTCCCCTGCCTGTCGCACGCGAATGACGCTCGCCCGGCGCGAACGCGGGCCTTGAGAGTTAGATGCGGTCATGGCGAAGGAGCATCCAGTGTTGCGTTGGCGGACGGTCGCGTATCCCTTGCATGTGCCAGCAGGCTCTGAACCCGCTCGATCTCGCTCGTGGCATGCGGGGTCCCCCCCGCGTTCAGGTCGAGGTAGAGCTGAAGTAGCTCTTCGCGGGTCTGCATCGTGTGCACGGCAAACCTCAGCACAATCACGTTCGGGCGATGCGGATCGTAGGGACTACCCTTCAGTTCGCTGGCGAGATAACCGAAAGCGCGGATCTTGTCAGCCATGAATGCGCGGACCGCCGTCAGTCGCTGCAGGCCGTCGACACATTGCATCTGGCGCGGCAAGTCGCCCTGATAATCCCAGTTCTCCCAATGCGGAGCATTGAACTGAATCAGCATGGACGAGGAGGAAACGGTGCCGCGATAGACCGATTCGATGTAGCGCTCCTGTTGCGATAGGGTCCAGACGTGCCCCCGCTGAAAATCCGGCGTCAGATCGACGCCACCGTACTCGGCGGCGAATTGCGCGAGACTACGCTCAAGGCCGTTGGAACAATAGTCCGCGTGCCATTTCGAATGGGGGAGCTTGCGAACCTTGGCATGCAAGGTGGCAAGGGTTTCGGCGTCCATGTGTTGCCCTCGTGATTGCACTCAATGAGTGTATCATGAGGGGCGTTAAACACACCTGTCAAGCAAAAACTGCATGGGCGCGTCGTCGTCGTGTATCGAGGTTGGCCGGCGGCGGCCCGCCGGCTGGCATCACGGCGTCGGGCTCGCGTCCGTGGGGCGGGCCCTGCTGGCGCGCTTGAGGATGGCCGTCGTACTGGCGTTGGCGCAGTGCAGGATCTCGGTCTGCCGGCGTTGCAGAGCGTGCGCGTCGCCCTCGCCCTTCTCGATGCGCCACCGCACGCTCGACAGTTCGGCCACTCGGCGGGCGTACGTCATGTCGCTGATCGGTTGCTTGTCAGCGTCGTTCGAGCGGAAGGACAGGCTTTGCAGCGTGAAGTCCGCCGAGTGCGGCAGCAGTGCCCGCACGGCGTCTCCATCGGCCCGGAAGGCGAAGCCGCCGTCCGCTGCGCG
>DASWSY010000571.1:0-3031 GCA_036402415.1 Rhizobacter sp.
GGCCTGCGGGTCGGGCACCGGCACGCCGTGCTGCGCCAAGTGCTTCATGAGGTGCAGGTAGAAGGGGAGCTGCTCGTGGCTCAGCCGCTCGAAGAGCGTGAGCACGTAGCGGCCCTTCGTCGTGTCGGCAAAGTAGTTGGTGTTCTCGATGCCGGAGGCGATGCCCTTGAGGACTGTGAGCTCGCCCAGCCCCAAGCGGGCGATCAGCGCGGCAGCGTCGTCCGGGGGAACTTCAGTGAAGACGGCCATCGTTCTGGCAGGCAGGCGCGGGGTGCGTGCGGGAATTCATGGACGGGATTGTAGGCAGGGGGTCCCGGCACGCCAGAATCGGCACACGCCCTTGACCGCCCATTGACAGGATGCAACTCGACGCGCTGACCCTCTTTGCTTCGATGTTCATCAACCTCACGCTCATCGTGGGCGCGTTGTTGCTGGGCGTGGGCTGGAAGACCCGCTCGGGCATGCAGTACTGGACGCTGGCCCTGGTGCTGCAGGCGGTGGCGTGGGCCGCGCTCGTCGCGGCCTACAGCGGCTGGCCGCGCGAACTGGCCACGCTCGGCTCGGCCGCCATGGTCGCGGGGTTCAGCTTCATGTACCTGGCGGCCAAGACCTACCTGCGCCAGCCGATCTCGTTGGCGTGGGTGATCGGCGTGCCGGCCGTCACGGCCCTGGTGCACTGGCTGGTGTTCCAGAACTTCGTCGCCCGCATCCTCGCCGTCAACGCGGCGATCGGGCTGCAGATGCTGTGGCTCGCGTGGCTGCTGCTGCGTCCGGGCTCGCCGGGGAGCTGGCGCTGGCGCTGGCTCGCGGGCCTGGCCCTCGTGGCCTCGGGCGCGATGGTGGTGTGCCGCGCCGTGCTGGTGGTGGTCTCGCCTGAAAGCTATCCGCGCTTCGAATCGGCGCACTGGGTCAACATCGTGGGCCTGATCGTCAGCAACGCCTGCGTGATGGCCGGCACCCTGGCCTTCCTGCTTGCCCACCGCGACGAGGCCGAGCAGGAGCTCAAGCGCCTGGCGACCACCGACGGCCTCACCGGGGTGCTGAACCGGCGCCACTGGATGGAACGCAGCCTCTCGCACTTCAACCTGGCACGCCGGCACGGTCGCGGCCTGATCGTCCTGATGCTCGACATCGACTTCTTCAAGCGCATCAACGACGAGCACGGCCACCAGACCGGCGACCGTGCCCTCGTGCTCTTCGCCAATGCCTTGCGCCTGGTGGTGCGCCAGCCCGACCTCGTCGGGCGCTACGGTGGCGAGGAGTTCTGCGTGCTGCTGCCGATGTCGGACCTCGACGCCGCCGAGGCGGTCGACCACCGGCTTCGCGACGCGTTGCTGCGCGACGTCGATCCCGCGCTCGGATTCGCCCTGACCTTCAGCGCGGGCGTGGCCTGCCTCCAGGAGGGTGACGCCGGACTGGAGGCCGTGATCGGCCGCGCCGACGAGGCGCTCTACCGCGCAAAGCAGGGTGGCCGGAACCGGCTCGTCCGCGCCTGACCCCCCGCGCCACACGGTTTGGCGCCCGGTGACAAGATCGGCAGCCCCGAGTACCGCGAGAAACGCGACATGTGGACCCGCATCATCGACACCCTCGCCGCCGAGTTTTCAGACGCCGTCGACGTGGAGCAGATCACCCGCATCCTGCTGCGCCTGCTGCTGGCCGCGCTGCTGGGCGGCATCCTCGGTTTCCAGCGCGAGCAGCAGGGCAAGGCGGCAGGCATCCGCACGCACATGCTGGTGGCGATGGGAGCGGCGCTCTTCGTGCTGGTGCCGCAGCAGGGCGGCATGGAAATGGGTGACATGAGCCGGGTGATCCAGGGTGTGGTCGCCGGCATCGGCTTCCTCTGCGCGGGCGCCATCATCAAGAACAAGAGCGAAGAGAACGTGCATGGCCTCACCACCGCGGCCGGCGTGTGGATGACGGCGGCCATCGGCATCTCGTGCGGGCTAGGACGCGAGATGACGGCGGTGCTCAGCACCATGCTGGCGCTGGTGGTGCTGGCGGTGGTGCCGAAGCTCGTCGATCGCAAGGACGACTCGACGGGCCACAAGCCCTAGAAGATTCCTAGAACATCGTGCGCACGCCGAGCAGCAGGGCGCGGACGTCGGCCTTGTCACCATTGAACTCCGCGCGGCTCGTGTCGAAGCCGAGCTCGATTTGCACGTTCTGAAATGTCAGCAGGCCGGCAGGGCTGGGCGCTTCCCCGACAATCCGCGCCATGAACGACGCCACCCTCCTGAACGACGGCCCGCTGCTGCTGGTCGATGGCTCCAGCTACCTCTACCGCGCCTACCACGCGTTGCCCGACCTGCGTGGCCCCAACGGCTTCCCCACCGGGGCACTGCACGGCATGGTGGCGATGATGAAGAAGGCAGTGCAGGACGTGAAACCGTCGCATGCGGTGTGCGTGTTCGACGCGCCGGGCAAGACCTTCCGCGACGACTGGTACCCCGAGTACAAGGCCCATCGCTCGCCCATGCCCGAGCCGCTGGTGCAGCAGATCGAGCCCATCCACGAGGTGGTGAAGCTGCTGGGCTGGCCGGTGATGATGGTCGAGGGCGTGGAGGCCGACGACGTGATCGGCACGCTCTCCTGCCTGGCCGCCAAGGCAGGGAAGAAGGTCATCATCTCCACCGGCGACAAGGACCTGGCGCAGCTCGTCAACGAGCACGTGACCCTCATGAACACCATGAGCAACGAGAAGCTCGACGTGGCCGGCGTCACCGAGAAGTTCGGCGTGCCGCCCGAGCGCATCGTCGACTACCTCACGCTGATGGGCGACGCGGTCGACAACGTGCCGGGCGTCGAGAAGGTCGGCCCGAAGACGGCCGCCAAGTGGATCAGCGAACACGGCTCGCTCGACGGCGTGATTGCGGCCGCCGACAAGGTCAAGGGCGTGGCCGGCGAGAACCTGCGCAAGGCGCTCGACTGGCTGCCGATGGGCCGCAAGCTCGTGACGGTGAAGTCCGACTGCGAACTCGCCGAGCACGTGCCCGGCTGGCCCGCGCTCGACTCGCTCGCCTTGAAGCCG
>DASWSY010000572.1:0-3084 GCA_036402415.1 Rhizobacter sp.
CGCGCGCACTTCGCTGGACACCAGCTTGTCCTTGGTCTGGCTGGAGAACTTGGGCTCGGGCACCTTCACGCTCAGCACGCAGCACAGGCCTTCGCGCATGTCGTCGCCGGTGACTTCCACCTTGGCCTTCTTGGCCAGCTCGTTCTCTTCGATGTACTTGTTGATGACCCGCGTCATCGCGGCGCGCAGGCCGGTGAGGTGGGTGCCGCCGTCACGCTGCGGAATGTTGTTGGTGAAGCACAGCACCTGCTCGTTGTAGCCCGAGTTCCACTGCATGGCCACTTCCACGCCGATGTGCGTGCCCGGAATGCCACCGTAGGTGTCGGCCGGCTTCTCGCCCGCGGCATAGAACACGTTCGGGTGCAGCACCTGCTTGCCCTTGTTGATGAACTCCACGAAGCCGCGCACGCCGCCGGCGCCGGAGAAGTCGTCTTCCTTGCCGGTGCGCTCGTCAATCAGACGAATGCGCACGCCGTTGTTCAGGAAGCTCAGTTCGCGCAGGCGCTTGCTGAGGATTTCGTAGTGGAAGTCGTTGTTCTCTTTGAAGATCTCGGTGTCGGGCAGGAAGTGCACCTCGGTGCCGCGCTTCTCGGTGTCGCCCGTGATCTTCATCGGCGAGATTTCGACGCCTTTCGCGTCCTTCTCGACGATGCGGTTCTGCACGAAACCGCGGCTGAACTCCAGCAGGTGCACCTTGCCTTCGCGGCGAACCGTGAGGCGCAGCATCTTCGACAGCGCGTTCACGCAGCTCACGCCCACGCCGTGCAGGCCGCCCGAGACCTTGTAGCTGTTCTGGTTGAACTTGCCGCCGGCGTGCAGTTCGGTGAGCGCGATCTCAGCTGCCGAGCGCTTGGGCTCGTGCTTGTCGTCCATCTTCACGCCGGTGGGAATGCCACGGCCGTTGTCCACCACCGAAACCGAGTTGTCGGTGTGGATGGTGACGACGATGTCGTCGCAATAGCCTGCAAGCGCTTCGTCGATGGAGTTGTCCACCACCTCGAACACCAGGTGGTGCAGGCCCGTGCCGTCGGAGGTGTCGCCGATGTACATGCCGGGGCGCTTGCGTACCGCCTCCAGGCCTTCGAGGATGGTGATCGAGCCTTCGCCGTAGGAGTCGGCCGAAGGAGGCGTGATTTCCACCGGAATGGCGCTGTCGATATCAGCCTCGTAGACCGGCTCGGTATGCGGTACTTCCGGCTTGATTTCTTCGCTGCTCATCAAATTTCCTCAAACTCTCTGGGGCGTGCCGGTGAGGCACCACCACCATTCATCACTACTTGCAAAACAAAAACTGCAGCGCGGCCACGGGCGTCGTTGGCCGCGCGCAGGGGCCCTCGCCGTCAGCGAGGGTGGGCGGATGTCAGATCCGCATCGGCATCACGACGTACTTGAAGTCCGCGTTCTCGGGGATCGTGACCAGCGCCGAGCTGTTCGAATCCGCCAGGTCGATGCGCACCATGTCCTGGCTCATGTTGGCCAATGCCTCGATGAGGTAGCTCACGTTGAAGCCGATCTCGATGGAGTCGCCGCCGTAGTCGATGTCGAGCTCGTCCTGCGCCTCTTCCTGCTCGGCGTTGTTCGAGGCAATGCGCAAGGTGCCCGGCTCGATGTTCAGGCGCACGCCCTTGAACTTCTCGGACGTGAGGATGGCGGTGCGCTGCAGGCTGGCCAGCAGCGGTGCGCGGCCCAGCGTGACGCTGTTCTTGTGGCCCTTGGGAATGACGCGGTTGTAGTCGGGGAACTTGCCCTCGACCAGCTTGGTGACGAACTCCATGCCGCCGAAGCTGAACTTGGCCTGGTTGTTCGCGAACTGCATCTCGATCGCGCCTTCGGCGTCGGACAGGAGGCGCTGCATTTCCAGCACCGTCTTGCGCGGCAGGATCACTTCCTGGCGTGGCACTTCCACGTCGAGCGTGGCGGATGCGAAGGCCAGGCGGTGGCCGTCGGTTGCCACCAGGCTCAGCTGCTTGCCCTCGGCCACGAACAGGATGCCGTTGAGGTAGTAGCGGATGTCATGCACCGCCATGGAGAAGGACACCTGCGAGAGCAGGTCCTTCAAGACCTTCTGCGGCACGCTGAAGGCCGGGCCGAAGTTGGCCGATTCCTGCACCAGCGGGAAGTCTTCGGCCGGCAGGCTCTGCAGGGTGAAACGGCTCTTGCAGCCCTTGAGCACCAGCTTGTTCTGGCTCGATTCGAGGCTGACGGTCTGGTCGGCCGGCATGGTGCGCAGGATGTCGACCAGCTTGCGCGCGCCCACCGTGGTGGTGAAGGCGCCTTCGTCGCCGCCCAGCTCGGCCGTGGTGCGAATCTGGATTTCCAGGTCGCTGGTGGTGAGCTGGATCTGGCCGCCGGCCTTGCGGATCAGCACATTGGCCAGGATCGGCAGCGTATGGCGGCGCTCCACGATGCCGGCCACCGACTGCAGTGCGGCCAAGATTTTGTCTTGTGTTGCCTTCAGCACGATCATGTGTCTACCTCTTCTCTTCCTTCAGTTTCTTTTTCAGATTCGATGCAAGGGCTGCGCATGGCAGCGCCACGCCAGCGAGGGTCAAACCAGCAACACTAACGCAGGTGCGGGGCAGGCGCATGTCGAGCAGGCCTTGCGCCTTCAGCCTTTGAGCGTCTGCTCGAGCACGTGCAGCTGCTGGTTGAGTTCGGTCAGCTGCTGGCGCTCGCCCGAAATCTTGCGAACGGCATGCAACACGGTGGTGTGATCGCGTCCGCCGAACAGCTCGCCGATTTCGGGCAGGCTCTTCTGCGTGAGTTCCTTGGCCAGGTACATGGCAATCTGGCGCGGCCGCGCAATCGAGGCCGGGCGCTTCTTGCTGTACATGTCGGCGACCTTGATCTTGTAGTAGTCGGCCACCGTCTTCTGGATGTTTTCCACCGAGATCTGCCGATTCTGAATGGACAGCAGGTCGCGCAGCGCTTCGCGCGCCAGCACGATCGAGATCTCTTTCTGGTTGAAGCGCGAGTAGGCCAGGATCTTGCGCAGCGCCCCTTCGAGCTCGCGCACGTTGGATCGCACGTTCTTGGCCACGAAGAAGGCGACCTCTTCGGGCATTTCAGCGCCCTCGGCGCGCG
>DASWSY010000573.1:0-13232 GCA_036402415.1 Rhizobacter sp.
TTCCGGACGCTGCTTGCACGCACCAGCCATAG
This sequence comes from Rhizobacter sp., assembly GCA_036402415.1. Classification (GTDB taxonomy): domain Bacteria; phylum Pseudomonadota; class Gammaproteobacteria; order Burkholderiales; family Burkholderiaceae_C; genus Rhizobacter. The sequence goes on from DASWSY010000573.1 coordinate 33, forward strand.
CTGGAGCATTTCTCTCCCCAACACAAGGAAACTCAACATGACGATCGAAACCGGAACCGTGAAATGGTTCAACGAAGGCAAGGGCTTTGGCTTCATCGCTCCCGACAGCGGCGGCAAGGACCTCTTCGCCCACTTCAAGGAAATCCAGGGCGACGGCTTCAAGACGCTGACCGAAAACCAGCGCGTGCAATTCGAAGTGACCCAAGGCCAGAAGGGCCCGCAAGCCTCGCGCATCCGCGGGATCTGACTCCGCCCCAGCGAAGCGGAGCGCGACGCCTCAGTGCGTCGTGAGCCGGCCCAGCACGTCGGCGTACCACGCCGAGTTGAGGCCGAGCGATTCGTCTTCGCCCTGATCGCGCGCCGACATGTCGAGCCGCGCGGCGTGAATTCCCAGCAGCTTCCAGCCCCCGTGCTGGTGACTCAACACAGGCGCGCCACTGGTGCCCCTGTGCGTTCGCGCGTCCGTCAGGAAATACCCCTGGCCCTGGAAGCGCAAGCCGAACGATGACGCCACCTGCCCCTGCCGCACCACCGGCAGGTGATGCAGCGTGTCGTGGAAGCCCAGCGGGAACCCGACCACCACGAGCGACGAGCCCACCGGCACATTCGACGGCCTGGTCTCGATGTGCGCAGGCGTCCACGCCTGCAGCGCGCAGCCGGGCGGGATCCTGCCGGGGTCGATTTCCAGCGCGGCCACGTCGACCACACCGGCGGTGTCGTGCGTCTCGCGCCAGGTGGCCAGGCCGTTGCGGTACAGCGGGATCGAGAGCGTCTCCATCTGCGTGAGGTTGCCGGCGTCGGTGTGCAGCTCGATCTCGATGCGGTCGGGGTGGTGGTGGTTCGGCACGTCGATGAACACATGCCGGCTCGACACCAGGTACAGGCGTCCCTCGACCTCGAAGAAGAAGCCGGTCGCAGCGGTGAGCGCCGTCGTGCCATTGAACGTGAGCACGCGCGCCACGGTGAGCAGCACCGGGTCGCAGCCGGCGGCCGGGCCGGCTGTTGCGGTCTCGGCGCGGTCGATCAGGCGGCCGGTGCGGCCCACGTCGGTCTCGAAGGCGGTGATCGAGTGTTCGGAGATCGGAACGTGCAGCAGCACGGTGCGCGCCACCTCGGCGTGCTGCTCGAACACGCCCTTCAGTTCTTCCTGCGCGTCGGCGGGCATCACCTTCATCATGGCCGTCACCAGCGCTTCGAGGGCGACGAGGTTGCCCTTGAGCTCGCAGATCCTCTCGGTGGCCTCTTGCATGTTTCGCATCGAGCAATCTCCAGAAATAAAAAACCGCGGCAGTGCCGCGGTGGTGTCGTCACAGGCTCGGGGCCTGGTCGCGTGTCACTCTGTCGTGCTCGTGGAGTGCCGCCCCATGGTACGCCTTCACGCCAAAGCCGCGTAACGCTCCAGGTGATGGTCCGCATCGCCGAAGCGCTGCGAGGCCATGGTGAGCGGTCGGAAGACGCCTTCAGCTCCTCGGCCATGGCCACCACCATGTCGACCATGCGCTTCTCGACGTCGTAGGCTTTCAGGGTGGTCCCCCTCTTTGGAGGGTGCGTTGGCGTCTCAACGGATGCGGCGTCGTGGAGTCGGCTGGCTAGAATTTTGCGTACAACGATCGCGCAAAACGCGATGCATCAACAGCGCGCGAAGCCACTGGCCACGCGTTCACCTCGGGAGGAAATGATGGTTCGACGGATTGTTCGCGTTGGTGGGCTCTTGCTGGCGCTGCTAATGGCCGGTTGCGGCGGCGGTGGTGGTGACGAGGCATCCACGCCACCTCGGCCATCAGTCTCCATCAGTGCCAACAACGTCGATGTCTCCAGCGCCCCCAGCAATGCGGGGCCTTCGCGCAACTTGGGCATATCGGTCACCAACATGCCGGCCGACGGCCTCTTCCACGGGGAGGAATTCAGCACCAACGGCCTGGAAGACGTACAGCTTGTCGGCTCATCGACCTCGGCGGCGGATCTCGTATTGACGTTCAAGCCGGCAACCGAGCTGGCCGATGGCACCTACGAAGACACCATCGAGGTCTCGATCTGCCAGGACGACCAATGCCGCCAACACGCGCAAGGCAGCCCGATGCGGGTGACCACGCGCTACACGGTGAGCGGTGGAACGGTCAACACCGCCACGATCAGCCGGGCATCAGTGTCGGTCGTCGCCTCGGCGGGCAGCTACACCTCCAACGCCGAGTCTATGGTGGTCACCGTGTCTGGGACCGCACCGGTGGTGCCGTTCACACTGCAGGTAAGCAACACCTTGCCAAGCCTCATTGGCGTCAATACCGCGTGGGAATCGGCCACGCAAACCCGGGTGCATCTGAGCATGAACCCATGGACGGCAGGTGTCGGTGTGCACCAAGATACCGTGACCGTGCGCGCCTGCTACGACGCCCGTTGCCGCCGCCAGCTGGCCGGCAGTCCCTTCGTGGTGCCGGTGACCTATACGGTGGTCAACGGCGCTGCCCCTGAGCCCGGCACGACCCCGGTGAGCTTCACGTCGCGCAACGCGCTGCCGCACGATGTGATCGACGCCAAGTTCAGCTCTGCCCTCAACGCGATGGTGATGGTGTCGAGTTGGCCGCGCAACAGCCTGTATGTCTATGACGCCGCCTCGGGCACCGAGCGCGAACTGCTGCTCACGCGTGTGCCGACCCGCGTGTCGATCAGCCCCGACGGCACACGTGCGGCCGTGGGCCACGACGCACGCGTGACCTACGTCGACCTCACCACGGCGGGCACGCCTGGCGCTGCGGCCCCAGTGTTGCTCGACGTGGCCGCGACCGTGGGCGACCTGGTGCTCGACGGGCGTGGCAACGTGATCGTGTTCCCGTCGAGCGGCAACTGGGACGTGTATGCCATCCACATCGCCACCAACACCCAGACCTCGCGCTACGGGCCGATCTACGCCGGCACTCGGGGCGTGTTGCACCCCACGCGCAGCACCATCTATTCGGCCAATAACGGCCTGTCGCCCGACGACATCCAGAACCTGGACATCACCTCGGGCCAAGCCGTGCTGGTCCGTGATTCGCCGTACCACGGCGACTATCCGATGTGCGGGAACCTGTGGTTGAGCGCAGATGGCGCGCGCATCTACACCGCGTGCGGCCGCACCTTCCGCGCCTCGACGACCGCTTCGCAGGACATGATCTACACCGGGGTTCTGCCTCTTTCTGTCAGCAACTACTACGGCTACCGCGTGGCGTCGCTCAGCGAGTGGGCCTCGAGTCGCGAGGTGGCGCTGATCGAATACGAGTGGTATGGCTGCACCGTCTCTTCGGCGTCCCAGCCGTGTTGGTCGCACCTGAACCTCTACGACATCGACACGCTTGCTCGCACCGGCACCTACTCGCTGGCGCCGGTCGAGATCGGCAACACGTTCTATGCGCAGCGTGGGCTGTTCGTCTTCCACCGTGCAGGTGGCAGCAAGCTGGTGATCAGCCGCCTACTCGGCGTGACCGACCCCGCGACGGAGTACCACGTCAGCGTGTTGCCGTAGCGGCCGAGACCTTCCAGCTACAGCTGGAAGGCTCTTCCGTCACGCCAAAGCCGCGTAACGCTCCAGGTGATGGTCCGCATCGCCGAAGCGCTGCGAGGCCATGGTGAGCCGGCGGAAGGTGTGCGACACCTTGAGTTCCTCGGTCATGCCCATGCCGCCGTGGAGCTGCACCGATTCCTCGCGCACGAGCTTCGCCGCTTCGGCGATCTTCACCTTCGCGGCCGAGATCGCACGCGCGCGCTCGGTCGGCGTGAGGCTGGCGTCGTCGGCCTTGGCTGCCGCGAGGATCGCCATGGAGCGCGCCTCTTCGGTCGCGACCACCATGTCGACCATGCGGTGCTGCAGCGCCTGGAACGAGCCGATCGGCACGCCGAACTGCTTGCGCGTCTTCAGGTACTCGAGCGTGGCATCGCAGGCGAACTGCATCGCGCCCACGGCATCGGCGCAGAGCAGGGCGGTGGCGAAGTCGACCGCCTCCTCGATCAGCGGCAGTGCTTCACCGGCAGTGCCGAGCAGCGCATCGGGGCCGAGCTTCACGTGGCTGAAGCGCACGTCGGCGGCGCGCAGGCCGTCGACGGTGCGGTAGGCCTTGAGCGTGACGCCCGCGGCCCGGGGGTCGACGAGGAAGAGGCTCGCGCCGTTGCCGTTGTTGGCCGAGACGATCAGGCGCGTGGCGGTCGGCGCGCCGATCACCACGATCTTCTCGCCGTTGATCAGCCAGCCGTCGGGCGTGCTGGTGGCGGTGGTGGTCTGCGGCACGAGCTCGAAGCGGTGGCCGGGCTCGCTGCCGGCGAAGGCGAGCTGCACCGAGCCGTCTGCGAGACCGGGCAACCAGGCGCTGCGCTGGGCATCGTTGCCGGCGCGGGCGAGCAGGCGCCCGCCGAGGCCGATGTTGTCGAGCAGGGGCTCGACGACGAGCGCTTCACCACAGGCCTGCATCACGGCCATCACATCGACCGCGCCACCGCCGAAGCCGCCATCGGCCTCGGGCAGCGTCATCGCGGTGAGGCCGAGTTCGGCGAACGTGGCCCAGACCTTGTCACTCACGCCGCTGGGTGAGTTGAGGATGGCCTTGCGCTTCTCGAAGTCGTAGGCGTTGTTCAGGTACTTGCGCAGCGAGTCGGCGAGCTGCTGTTGTTCGTCGGTGAGTTCGAAGTTCATGTGCTTGTCTCCTCACAGGCCCAGCGTGGCCTTGGCGATGATGTTGCGTTGCACTTCGTTCGAGCCGGCGTAGATGCTGACCTTGCGGTAGTTGAGGTAGCGCGGCGTGACGCTGGTCGCGACCGGGTCGAGCTCCTCGCCCTCGAGTGCGCGGAAGGGCTGCGCATTCGGGCCCAGGGCTTCGGAGCTGAGCAGGGTGATGGCCTGCGCGATCTCGGTGCCGCGGATCTTCAGCATCGACACGTCGGCACCGGGCGGCTGGCCGCTGCGGCGCATCTTGTCGAGGAAGCGCATCGAGGTGAGCTCGAGCGCCTGCAGGTCGATCTCGATGCGGGAGAGCTTGTCGCGGAAGCGCAGGTCTTCGAGGATCGGCTTGCCGTTCTTCAACTCGCGCGCAGCGATCTCCTTCAGCTCGACCAGCATGCGCTTGCTGCCGCCCACGTTGCCCGAGCCCATGCGCTCGTGGCCGAGCAGGTATTTCGCGACCGTCCAGCCCTTGTTCTCTTCGAAGACGAGGTTCTCCACCGGCACCTTCACGTCGTCGAAGAAGACTTCGTTCACCTCGTGGCCGCCGTCCATCAGGATCAGCGGTCGCACGGTGATGCCCGGCGTCTTCATGTCGATCAGCAGGAAGCTGATGCCCTCCTGCCGCTTCTCGGCGGTGGGGTCGGTGCGCACCAGGCAGAAGATCCAGTCGCCCCAGTGGCCGAGCGTGGTCCAGATCTTCTGGCCGTTGACGAGGTAGTGGTCGCCGCGGCGCTCGGCGCGTGTCTTCACCGCCGCGAGGTCGGAGCCGGCGCCGGGCTCGGAATAACCCTGCACCCAGAAGTCGACGCCGTCGCGGATGCGCGGCAGGAAGTGCTGCTTCTGCCCTGGCGTGCCGAAGCGCATCAGCACCGAGGCGCACATCGCCGGGCCGAAGGCCGGCAGGCCGGGTGCGCCCGAGAGGCCGAACTGTTCCTGATAGAGGTAGCGCTGGGTGATGTTCCAGCCGGTGCCGCCCCATTCTTCGGGCCAGTGCGGCACCGACCAGCCCTTCTTCGCGAGGATGCGGTGCCAGCGCATGACGTCGTCCTTGCTCAACTCGCGGTGCTCGCGCACCTTCTCGCGGATGTCGTCGGGCAGGTTGGTGTCGAGCCAGGTGCGCACTTCGTCGCGGAAGGCCAGCTCTTCGGGGGAATAGCTCAGGTCCATGGCGTTGTCTCCTTATGGTCTCAGGTGCGCACGAATCTCTTGCCTTCGGCGGCCATCTTCTCGAGCAGCGGCGAGATCTTGAAGTTCGCGCCCATGCGCGGGCCGTATGCCTTCAGCCTGGCCACCACGGTGTCGAGGCCCACGGTATCGGCATGGAACATCGGCCCACCGCGGTACACCGGCCAACCATAGCCGTTGAGCCACACCACGTCGATGTCGGATGCCCTGAGCGCAATGCCTTCTTCCAGGATCCTGGCGCCCTCGTTGACCATGGCGTAGGTGCAGCGCTCCAGGATCTCGTCCTTGCCGATCTCGCGCGGCGTGCGGCCTTCCTTCGCCATGAAGTCGAGGATCACCTTCTTCGTGACCTCGCTCGGCCTGGCGTTGCGGTTCTCGTCGTAGTCGTAGTAGCCGGCGCCGGTCTTCTGGCCGCGGCGGTCCATCTCGCACAGCACTTCGCGGATGGTGGCGCTCCTGCTCGTCTCGCGGCTCCAGCCGAGGTCGAGGCCGGCCAGGTCGCTCATCGCATACGGGCCCATGGGCATGCCGAAGTCGTAGAGCACCTGGTCGATTTCCCAGGGCATCGCGCCTTCCATCAGCATGGCCTGCGCCTGTGCCGAGCGGGCGGCGAGGATGCGATTGCCGATGAAGCCGGGGCACACGCCGGAGACGGCGGCGACCTTGCCGATCTTCTTGGCCGTCTGCATGGCGGTGGCGAGCGCCGTGTCCGAGGTCTTGGCGCCACGCACCACTTCCAGCAGCTTCATCACGTTGGCGGGCGAGAAGAAATGCATGCCGACCACCGCTTCGGGGCGTGAGGTGGCGGCCGAGGCGATCTCGTTGACGTCGAGTGCCGAGGTGTTGGTGGCGAGCACCGCGCCGGGCTTCACGATGTGGTCGAGCCTGCCGAAGATCTCCTTCTTCACTGCCATGTTCTCGAACACGGCTTCGATCACGAGGTCGCAGTCGGCGAGCTGTTCCATCTCCAGCGTGCCGGAGATGAGGGCCATGCGCTTTTCCACTTCCTCCTGCGTGAAGCGGCCCTTCTTCGCCGAGTTCTCGTAGTTCCTGCGGATGACGCCGAGGCCGCGGTCGAGCGCAGCCTGGGCCGTCTCGACGAGGGTGACGGGGATGCCGACGTTGGCGAAGTTCATCGCGATGCCACCCCCCATGGTGCCGGCGCCGATGATGCCCACCTTCTTCACGTCGACCAGTGGCGTGTCGGCCGGCATGCCGGGGATCTTGGCCGCTTCGCGCTGGGCGAAGAAGGCGTAGCGCTGCGCGATCGACTCGGTGCCGGTGACGAGCTGCTGGAAGAGGCGGCGCTCGGTCGCGAGGCCGTCCTCGAAGGAACCGTTCACGGCCGCTTCCACGCACTGGATGCAGGCCTCGGGCGCAGGCAGGCCGCGGAATTTCTTCGCGTTGGCCTTGCGCACGGCCGCGAAGATCTCGGGCTTGCCGCGCGCCGCGGCGATCTTGTCGTCGATGTCGCGCACCTTGCGCAGCGGCCGCTTCTCGGCCAGCACCTTCTTGGCAAACGCGATGGCGCTCGCTCGCAGCTCGCCTTCGGGCACCAGCGCATCCAGCAGGCCCATCTCGAAACATTCCTTCGCCGGCACATGCGTGCCATTGACGATCATGTCGAGGCCCTTGTCCACGCCCACGATGCGCGGCAAGCGCTGCGTGCCCCCGGCGCCCGGCAGCACGCCGATCAACACCTCGGGCAGGCCGCACTTGGCGCTTTCCACGCCCACGCGGTAGTGGCAGCACATCGCCACTTCGAGCCCGCCGCCGAGCGCGGTGCCGTGGATGGCGGCGATCACGGGCTTCCGCGAGTTCTCGATCAGGTCCTGTGCCTCGCGCAGGCTCGGCGCCTTCGGTGGCTTGCCGAACTCGGTGATGTCGGCGCCGGCGAGGAAGGTGCGGCCGGCGCAGATCAGCACCACCGCTTTCACGTCCGGGTTCGCCGCCGCAGCCTGCATGCCGGCGACGATGCCTTGTCGCGTCGCCTGCGACAGCGCATTCACGGGCGGGTAGTCGATGGTCAGGATGCCGATGTCGCCTTCGACCGTGAAGGTGCCGGCGCCACTGGTCTCGCTGACGGCGCCGTTGTTGGTGATCGTCATGTGTGGGTCTCCGTCCTGTGGGGTTTGAGGCTCAGAACACTTCGAAGAGGCCCGCGCCGCCCATGCCGCCGCCGATGCACATCGACACCACCACGTGCTTCGCCCCACGGCGTTTGCCTTCCATCAGCGCGTGGCCGGTGAGGCGCGCGCCCGTCATGCCGAAGGGGTGGCCGATGGCGATGGAGCCGCCGTTGACGTTGTAGATGTCGGGGTTGATGCCGAGCTTGTCGCGGCTGTAGAGGCACTGGCTGGCGAAGGCCTCGTTCAGCTCCCAGAGGTCGATGTCGTCGATCTTCAGACCGTGGCGCTCCAGCAGGCGCGGGATGGCGAACACCGGGCCGATGCCCATCTCATCGGGCTCGCAGCCGGCGACGGCCCAGCCCTTGAAGGCCCCCAGCGGCTGCAGGCCGCGCTTCTCGGCTTCCTTCGCTTCCATCAGCACCACGGCCGCCGCGCCATCGCTGAGCTGGCTCGCGTTGCCCGCAGTGATGAACTTGCCGGGGCCGCGCACCGGCTCCAGCTTGGCCAGGCCTTCCAGCGTGGTGTCGGGGCGGTTGCACTCGTCACGGTCGACCACCGCATCGACGATGGTCTCGGCCTTCGTCACCTTGTCGACGAGCTTCATCTTGGTCTTCACCGAAATGATCTCGTCCTTGAACTTGCCGGCCTTCTGCGCCGCGGCCATCAGTTGCTGCGAGCGCAGGGAATACTCGTCCTGGTACTCGCGGCTGATGCCGTAGCGCTGCGCCACGATGTCGGCCGTGTCGATCATCGGCATCCAGATCGCGGGGTGCAGGTCGGTGAGCGTCGGGTCCTGCCCGCCACCGCCGCCGCCCTGGTGGCTGATTGAATCGACGCCGCCCGCGACCATGATGTTGGCGCCGTCGTTGAGGATGTAGTTGGCTGCGACCGCAATCGCGTTCAGGCCCGACGAGCAGGCGCGGTTGAGCGTCATGCCGCTGGTCGTGACCGGCAGGCCGGCGAGCAGGCCCGCGCTGCGTGCGACGTTGCCCGAGGCGGCCACCTGGCCCGCGATCACGTCCTCCACTTCCTTGGGGTCGACCTTCGATCGGTCGACCGCGTGCCGGATCGCATGGCCCAGCATCGTCATGCTCGGCGTGATGTTGAAGCCGCCGCGCGCGGCCTTCGCAAGGCCGGTGCGGGCATAGGAAACGATGACGGCCTGTCGGTTCGAAGAAGTCATGGTGTTGCCTCTGGCAGAACGGTGGAAGGGGGAATGCAAACCATGATGAACACAAAGCGTGCGGGATGCTGTCGCGCACTGAACAAGGCCCGTGTTTGCCCCAGGTCGAACGCGCATGAAAAAGGGCGCCCGAAGGCGCCCTGGGTCACGAGGCGAGGAGCTAGCGGCCGTCGCGGTCGGAGTCGCCGGGGATGGCGCGCTCCACCGTGTCGCTCAGGCGCTGCCACGCGTCACGCGAAGCGTGGCGGGCGTTGTCCCATTCCAGGCCCGAGTTGCCGCGGCGCGCGCTCCAGCCCTTGCTGAGCTCCGGCTCGACTTCCTCGAAGGTGCGGCCGGGATAGCGCGAGTACGCATCGACGCCGTAGCCGAAGGCGGGGCGGTAGTTGTCGTAATCCGAGCCGGATTCGACATACGGCCGGTTGGCGTAGTTGTCGGCCCAGTACGCGTCTTCCGCGGCCGGGTCCACGGCGCGTGCGACGGCCTTGCCCGACAGTGCGCCAACGGCTGCGCCCACGGCGGCACCGACGGCGGCACCCACCGGGCCCGTCATGCCGCCGACTGCGGCACCCGCGGCTGCGGCACCGGCCACGCCGCCTGCCACGCCACCGACCACGGCGCCCGTTCCGGTCGCGCCCTTGTGGGTGTTCTTGTCAGGGTTGTTGGTGTTCAACATGGACATCTCCTTCAGTTGTGATGAGAGAGCCCACAGCTTAGGGACGAGGTCGGGTGCTGCACATCTCAGCGCAGCTTGTCGGCATGACAGCGATGCGGACTCGTGCGTGTGGGCCTAGGCCCACAGCGCGGGCGCTCAGCCGTTCTTGAAAAGACCACGCTCCTTCATGCGCATCAACCGCGAGCGCGTCGCGGGTTTGTGCGCGAGCGCGCTCAGGTGCAACGCGGCCTCGGGCACGCCGAGCGCATCGCCGTCGTCGCCCTGGGGCGTGGCATCGGCACCGGGCAGCTCCTCCGGATAGGCGTTCATCGCCGACCAGTGCGCGGGCGCTTCGTGCAGCTCGTCGTCATCGGGCTCGCGCATCGGCCGCACGTCGGCCACCACGTCCATCAGCACCGGCAGTTCGCGGATGGCCTGCTCCACCTCCTGCCGCGTCGGGCGGGCGCTGCGTCGCTCGGGCCGGGTGGGCGGCACCGGCATCGGCTCGGCGTTGATGGCGAGGTCGACCGCGGGCGCGTCCCGGCGCTTGTCGGGCGTGCGGGCCCGCTTGGCAGCGGCGCGGCGCGCCAGCGCCGGCAGCGGCTCGGTCGCGGCCGCGGGCGGCACGACATCGGGCCGTGTCACCACGTCGGGGTGGGGCTCGGTCGGGGACGGTGCAAAGGCGCTCGTGCCATGCAGCCGCACCTTCTCCCACACCAGCCCGGCCGCCGCGAGCTGCCGCAGGCGCTCGGCACGCGCGCGCGGGCTCTTCAGGGCAGACAGGGCGGCGTGGAGCTCGGGATAGACCTCGCTGTCGATGTCGAATTCCAGGCGCATGGGGCGGGGCCGCGTTCAGCTTTCCGCGAGCGCCTCGCCGATCATCTGGAAGCCTCGCACGTTGGCCGACATCGACTCCGGCATCACGAACACCGGGATGGACGGAAAACGCTTGGCCATCACGTCGCGGTAGCGCTCGGGGTGGCCGCCGACCAGCACGACCAGGTCGATGATCTCGTGCGCGTCGCGCAGGCCGTCGACCATGCGGTTGATCGAATCCTCCACCACGCCCATCACCACCGGCTCGAAGCGCTGCAGGTCGTGCGCCATGCCCGAGAGCTTGACCGGCTTGCCCTGCCGGAGCGCTTCGTTGATGCGCGGCATCACCGCCGGCCCGAGCGGGCGGCCCACGTCGGCGGCGAGCGACTCCTGCACCGCCCGCACCACGCGGTGGCGCCCGGCATCGGAGGCCGCACCGCTCGCGCGCGGGTTGATCGAGCCCTGCTGGATCAGCAGCCAGTCGAGCGTGTGCTCGCCGGGGTCGACCATCAGCACCGCCAGGTCGTCGAGGTCGTCTGCGCTTTCCAGTGGCTCGAGCGCACCGCCGGTCTGGCGGATGACGGCGTTGAGTTCATCGAGGTGCTCGCCGATCGCGGCATAGCCGCCCATGGGCTGTGCCTGCACGATCACCTTGCCGACAGTGATGGTCTTGCCGTCGCCGACGTCGATGTCGCCTTCGTAGTGCTTGCGCAGGTAGTCGCGGCGGTTGGCGTCGTTGTACTGGTTGACGGGCAGGCCCAGCACCAGGAGGTCGATGCGCGTGTCGCCGGCTTCGGCCATGTAGCGCAACGCGCCCTTGGTGAGCGCCTCGTAGATGGTGCCGCGGTAGAACTCGTCGGTCACGTCGCGGCCGAAGCTGCCACCGGCCTGCGCGAGGCCCACGTCTCGGCCCACCTCGTAGAGGGCGCCGCCGACGGGCACGTCGTAGGTGTCGCGGCGGCGCGTGCCGAGCGTGCGCACCGCGCTCGCGTCGGCCGGGATCGCCATCGACGGGAAGTGGATGATGGACACGCCGTCGTCATCGCCCTCGGTGAGCTTGACGAGACCGAAGCCCACGTCGATGGCCCGCACCACGGGGGCTGCGGCGCTCTGGGGGGCGGTGACCTGCCGCAGCTTGGAGGACGAGGTGGAGGGGGTGGGCATGCGGGTCTCCGTCGTGAGGGTTGAGCTTGTTTATAGCCCGCGTGAGGCCCCACTCCGCAAAGGCAATGCGTGCGTCGTGGAACGCCGATTGCTCACGCGCCGGTCTCGAAGACCGCTTCCAGGCCGCCGCCCGTGCGGGGTGCGAGCCGCAGGCGCCCACCCAGGCCCTGCGCGAGCTGCTGCGCGATCGCCAGCCCGAGGCCGGTGCCGCCGGTCCCGCGGTGGCGCGAGTCTTCGAGCCGCACGAAGGGCTGCAGCACGCTGTCGAGCCGATCGGGCGGGATGCCGGGGCCGCGGTCGAGCACCTTGAGCGTCCAGCCCTGCGGCGCCGACTCGAGCGCCACCTCCGCACTGCCGGCGAACTTGAGCGCGTTGTCGACCAGGTTGCACAGCAGCCGCCGCAGCGCCTGCGGGCGGGTGTCGGCATGCAGCGCATCGGCGTGCGTGAGCTGCACGGGACGGCCCGCATCGCGGTAGTCGAGCACGATGCTCTGCACCAGCGCCTGCAGGTCAGTGCGCTGCGGCCGCTCCTGCGCAGCGTGGGCCGAGCGCGCGTAGGCGATGCCTTCCTCCACCATCGCCTGCATCTCGGCCAGGTCGGCGTGCAGCTTGTCGCGCAGGGCAGTGTCGGGCTGCAGGTCGGCTCGCAGGCGCATGCGGGTGATGGGCGTCTGCAGGTCGTGCGAGACGGCGGCGAGGATGTGCAGTCGTTCCTTCAGGTGGGCGTCGATGCGCTGCTGCATGCGGTTGAAGGCGGCGGCGGCGCGGCTCACTTCGCTCGGGCCGTCTTCGGCAAGCGGCGGGGTGGGGCTGCTGTCCGGGCGCAGCCGGTCGGCGGCGTCGGCAAGCTTGCGCAGCGGCCGCGTGGCGATGCGCACCGCCCAGGCGCTCAGGCCGGCGAGCAGCGCGAGCTGCGCGCCCAGCGCGGCCCAGGCCCAGGGCGAGATGCGCAGGCGCGGCTCGTCGAGCTCGACCACGAGAGGCGTGCCGTCGGCCAGCGGCACCTGCACACGCAGCGCGGTGCCCGGCGTGTCGCCTTCGACGACCTGCAGCGTTCGGCCCGGCCCGAGCGCCTGCGCGAGCTCGTGCGCCACCGATCGTGCGAGCGCCGAGCTCGCCGGCCGCGCCGCGGCCGTGGCGGGCTCGATGCCGAAGCGGTAGTTGCGCCGCGACAGGCGCGCGAGCCATTGCGCCCGTTCGTCGGCCGGCAGGCGCTCCAGCACCGCCACCGAGCTGGCGATGTCGCTCGCGAGGTAGCCGACCATCATGCCGCGCATCACCATGCTGCGTTCGAGCAGGACCCAGGCGAAGGTGAGGCCGTGCGCCAGCAGCAGCCCGCCGAAGAGCACCAGCAGCAGGCGCGCGTGCAACGACTTCACGCCGG